>CAVIYT010000131.1:0-9682 GCA_963646925.1 Paludibacteraceae bacterium | reverse complement strand
ACAGTTCCTCGAAATTGATACCCCTTCAATTTCAATGCTTATGCAGTATAACAAAATATTACAGGAAATGCTATGGTAAATATAGTTAAATTTGCACAATTTTATTGTGTATATTTACTATCTTATGCACAAATGTCCGCTGGAGGAAAGCAGATTCGTTGTTTTTACAAAAAACAATCCGTTCTATGGTGGTTATGTCCAGTGGAATTTGGACTTTGTATACAGTGCGCATTTGCGGGTGTTTCGCAGACCGCAGGCACATTCCGCATAATTTCGTATTTTTTTGAAATAATATTTGCAAAATATCATATGCCGGAATTATTTTTTCCAATAGCTAACACACGACTGCCCCTTCTATTATTGAGCACCGAATCTGCTTTTAAAAAGAAGGTGCTTTGGCACATTCTCGCACCGAGCGCGGCCGCTTGCGGCACTCTACATCACCATTACTCTTGAAAGGACATGATATCCATGAACATTTCATCTAATTTCGATCAGAACATCGCCCGCTTCCACGAGATCCTGGACGCTCAGAAAAATTTCGATATCGTCTATCACACACTGAACATCGCCGGAAAAAGCGCCTGCCTGTACTTCGTGGACGGGTTCACAAAGGACGAGATCCTGCTGCGGCTGATGCAGGACTTCGCCTCCGTTAAGTCCGACGATTTCCCGGCATCCGCCCACGACTTCGCGAAGCAGTACGTCCACTACGGCGAGACCACCGTGGAGACCGATGACGCGAATATCTTCACCCAGCTTCTCTCCGGCCTCTCCTGTCTTTTAATCGACGGATATGACCGGGCGATCCTCATCGACTGCCGAACATACCCCGCCCGCGGTGTCTCGGAGCCGGAAAAAGATAAGGTGCTCCGCGGCTCCAGGGACGGCTTCGTGGAGACGCTGATCTTCAACACCGCCCTGATCCGCCGCCGGATCCGGGATGTGAATTTCACCGTGGAGATCATGCAGACCGGTGAGAGTTCCCACACGGATATCGCCATCTGCTATATGAAGCGCCGGGTGGACGAGGATCTGTTAAAAAAGATCAAGGACCGCATCGAAAATCTACATGTGGATGCCCTGACCATGAACCAGGAAAGTCTCGCGGAGTGTATCTTCCCCCACAAATGGTTCAACCCGTTCCCGAAATTCCGCTTTTCCGAGCGGCCGGACACAGCGGCGGCATCGATCCTCGAGGGAAACATCGTGATCCTCGTGGATAACTCCCCGGCCTGCATGATCCTACCGTCCTCCGTCTTCGATATCATTGAGGAGGCGGATGACTACTACTTCCCGCCGGTGACCGGAACCTACCTGAGGCTTTCCAGGATGACGGTCTCTTTCCTCACCCTGTTTCTGACCCCGGTGTGGCTGCTCTTCATGCAGAATCAGAACTGGATTCCCAGCTGGCTGGAATTTATCAAGCTGGCGGATGACATGTATGTCCCCCTGATCTTCCAGCTCCTGATCCTGGAATTTGCCATCGACGGCCTGCGCCTCGCCGCCGTCAACACGCCCAGCATGCTGACAACGCCCCTAAGTGTCATCGCCGGTATCGTCCTCGGCGAGTACTCCGTGAAATCCGGCTGGTTCAACCCGGAGACGATGTTATATATGGCTTTCGTCACCATCGCCAACTACTCCCAGGCCAGTTTCGAGATGGGCTACGCATTAAAATTCATGCGTGTGATCCTGCTGATTTTAACCTCACTCCTAAACGTCTGGGGCTTCATCCTCGGCACCGCCATCGCCGTCTGCTCCATCGTCTTCAACCGCACTATTGCCGGAAAGAGCTACATCTATCCGCTGATTCCGTTCTCCTGGTCGGAGATCAAAAAGAGATTTCTCCGCGGGCGGCTGCCACATACGGAGAAACGTCAGCGATGACCATTTTCGCTAAATTCCGTATTGATGGCATTTCATTTACCTGTAGGACCTGCCACCGGCAGTTTCTTCCGGATTCATTCAATAGGATCTGTCATCTGCGGTTTTCCAGAAATACTGTATCAAAAAAGTCCGTACCCTGTATATTTCTCTGTACAGGATACGGACTTCTTCTATTGTAAATATATTAAATCTTCAACGACCACTTACTAAGATCCCAAACCTTGGACACCAGCCCATCATAAAATTCCGGCTCGTGGCAGATAAGAAGAACGGCTCCCTTATACTCCTGAAGCGCTCTCTTAAGCTCGTCCTTCGCATCCACATCCAGATGGTTCGTCGGCTCGTCGAGGAGCAGGACGTTTGTCTCACGGTTCATAAGCTTGCAGAGGCGGACCTTCGCCTGCTCACCGCCGGAGAGGACGCGGACCTGGCTCTCGATGTTCTTTGTGGTGAGACCGCACTTTGCAAGGGCGGAGCGGACCTCATACTGGGTGTAGGACGGGAATTCCTTCCAGATCTCCTCGATACAGGTCGTTGTATTTCCCGGTGCCATCTCCTGCTCGAAGTAGCCCGGGAACTGGTAATCGCCGACCTCCACAGTTCCGGAGATCGCCGGGATCAGTCCCTGGATGCTCTTTAAGAAGGTGGTCTTACCGATACCGTTGGCACCGATGACCGCGATCTTCTCGCCGCGCTCCATGAGGAAGTTAAGCGGCTTTGAAAGCGGCTCGTCGTAACCGATCACAAGGTCCTTTGTCTCGAAGATCAGCTTTCCGGTAGCTCTCGCGTTTAAGAAATGGAACTCCGGCTTCGGCTTCTCCTTCGCGAGCTCGATGACTTCCATCTTATCCAGCTTCTTCTGTCTTGACATTGCCATGTTTCTAGTCGCGACGCGGGCCTTATTTCTCGCAACGAAATCCTGAAGCTTCGCGATCTCCGCCTGCTGGCGGTTGTACGCAGCCTCCAACTGGCTCTTCTTCATCTCATAGACTTCCATGAACCGGTCATAATCGCCCACATAGCGGTCCAGTTTCTGGTTTTCCATGTGATAGATCAGGTTTACAACGCTGTTTAAGAACGGGATATCGTGGGAGATCAGGATAAAGGCGTTCTCATAGTCCTGGAGATACCGCTTCAGCCACTCAATATGCTGCACATCCAGGTAGTTTGTCGGTTCGTCGAGAAGCAGGATATCCGGCTTCTCAAGAAGAAGTTTTCCGAGGAGGACCTTCGTTCTTTGTCCGCCGGAGAGCTCGTCAACGTCCTTGTCGAGACCGATTTCATCGAGACCGAAGGCGCGTCCGATCTCCTCCACTTTGGAGTCGATAATATAAAAGTCATGCGCCATTAAAAGGTCCTGGATCGTTCCCAGCTCCTCCATCATGGCATTCATCTCTTCCTCAGAGGCGTCGCCCATCTTCGCGCATATGTCGTTCATCTTCTCCTCCATCTCAAAGAGGAAGGAAAACGCGCTCTTCAACACATCGCGGATCGTCATGCCCTTCTCGAGCACTGTGTGCTGGTCTAAATAGCCCACGCGGACATTCTTTGACCACTCGACCTTTCCCTCATCCGGCATCATCTTTCCGGTGATGATATTCATAAATGTGGACTTTCCCTCACCGTTCGCTCCGATGAGACCGATATGTTCCCCCTTTAACAGGCGGAAAGAAACGTCCGTAAAGATAGCCCGGTCTCCGAAACCATGGCTCAGGTGTTCTACATTTAAAATACTCATAAAACTTCTTTTATTCCGGCTTTTCCTTAAATCCCAGCCGTTTTTCCCTTTCTCCTGGACTCCCAGGTAAGCTTATACAAACAATGTCATAATCGGAATCGTTACCAGTGAAGACAGCGTGTTCGTAAGCAGGCACTTCGACGCGTACACCGGATCCGATCCATATTTTTCCGCGAGAAGTGCCGTCGTACTTCCCGCAGGCATCGCCGTGAGGATCACCGCGCAGCCCGTCATAACCGGGTCCGCATTTAAGAGACGCATGATAAAAAGCGCCAGAAACGGCAGTGCCACAAGGCGCATAAACGCCAGGTACACGGTGCTCCAGTCCTTAAAGGATGCCAGTGTCAGCTCCGTCATCATCGTTCCGATCAGAACCATAGAGAGCGGAGTCGTGCAGTTTCCAAGGCCCGTGATGGACTTCGCCAGAAATTCCGGCAGCGTAAAATCCGCAAAGCTCCGGAACAGCCCGATAAAGATCACGATCACGCATGGATTCAGCATGACTTTCTTAAAGGCCGCCTTTTTATCCGCCTCCGCCGTGAAGATCGACACGCCAGCCGTCCACATAAAAATACGGTTCGGAATAATGAAGATCGACGCCAGGAACATTCCCGCCTCACCGAGCACCGCCTTCACGATCGGCAGTCCCAGGAACGCCGCATTGTTGACAAGTGTGGCGTACTGTAAAACAGACCGTTTCTCCTTCGGGTACATATTGTAGACAAACTTTCCGCCGAGCCATGCCGCGAAGCAGATAAAAAACGCCACTCCCAGGCACAGGGCCGCCTGCTTTAACATGTCCACCGTGATATGCATACTGAAGGAGTTAAAGATCATACAGGGCAACGTGATCCGAAGGACAAAATCCGTGAGCTTTCCCTGCATCTTTTTTTCAATGATTCCGCGCTTTCTGCAGTAAAATCCCACCGTCATATAGACGAGCAGGATCGCCTGGGTCGAAAGCATTTTCATAAAATTTTCCATACTGTTCCCTTATTTCTAAACAAGTACAGCCCGAAATACCCCCGGTATTTTCTTTGTCCTGCACAGAACGCGTGTACACTGACCGAACCATTACTGGCAGATTTCTGGTCAAAAAAGGCTGTGCCGGAACAGCGTTTCCGCCACCTGCACAGCCTTTTGCTGCCCTTTCGGGATATATTTCTTATTCGTCTACGCTGTAGTTCGGAGCCTCTTTTGTGATGTGGATATCATGCGGATGGCTCTCGCGGAGTGCAGCTGCGGAGATCTTCACGAAGTGACTGTTGTCCTGAAGCTCTTTGATGTTGTGGGCACCGCAGTATCCCATACCGGCACGAAGACCGCCGAGCATCTGGAATACGGTATCCTCAACGAATCCCTTGTAAGCGACACGTCCTTCAACACCTTCCGGAACGAGCTTCTTCGCGTTTGTCTGGAAGTAACGGTCCTTACTTCCGTTCTCCATAGCGGAGATGGATCCCATTCCACGGTAAACTTTGTATTTTCTTCCCTGATAAAGCTCGAAGTCTCCCGGGCTCTCGTCACAGCCTGCGAACATGGATCCCATCATGCAGACATTACCGCCGGCAGCCAGTGCCTTTGTAACATCTCCGGAGTACTTGATACCGCCGTCAGCGATGATCGGAATACCGTACTCTTTTGCAACTGCGAAGCAGTCCATAACAGCAGTGATCTGCGGAACACCGATACCTGCAACGACACGTGTTGTACAGATAGATCCCGGTCCGATACCAACCTTGACAGCGTCAACGCCAGCCTCAATCAGGGCTCTTGTAGCCTCACCTGTAGCAACGTTACCAGCGATTACCTGAAGATCCGGGAATTTCTCCTTGATCATCTTTACGCAGTGGATAACGTTTGCGGAGTGACCATGCGCGGAGTCAAGAACAACAACATCGACCTTTGCGTTTACAAGGGCCTCAGTTCTCTCAAGAACGTTTGCTGTGATTCCGATCGCAGCGCCGCAGAGAAGTCTGCCGTGATCATCCTTTGCAGAGTTCGGGTACTTGATCTGTTTCTCGATATCTTTGATCGTGATGAGTCCTTTTAAGTTGAAGTTGTCATCGACGATCGGAAGTTTCTCGACTCTTGCCTTTGCGAGAATGCGCTTTGCCTCTTCCATAGTTACGCCTTCTTTAGCTGTAACCAGGTGATCGGAAGTCATGCACTCTTTGATCTTCTTGGAGTAATCTTCCTCGAATTTCAGGTCACGGTTAGTGATGATTCCGACGAGCTTTTTACCCTCAGTGATCGGAACACCGGAAATGCGGAATTTTGCCATCAGCTCATCTGCATCTTTTAATGTATGTTCCGGGGACAAATAAAATGGGTCTGTGATTACTCCGTTTTCAGAACGTTTTACCTTATCTACCTCTTCAGCCTGCGCCTCGATCGACATGTTTTTGTGGATGATACCGATTCCGCCCTGTCTCGCCATAGCGATCGCCATGCGGTGCTCAGTAACGGTATCCATGCCGGCACTCATAAATGGAATATTGAGTTTGACTTTCTTTGTCAGGTGTGTTGAAACATCGACCTGATTTGGGATTACTTCAGAATATGCAGGTACGAGGAGCACATCATCAAATGTAATACCTTCACCAATGATCTTACCCATTTTATGGTTCCCTCTCTTTCTTCTGTTTTATTATTTTAAAAAAAATATAACTAAAAACTGTCGTTACGTCAGTTCCAGTTATTACACTAGAGTATAACAGCTTTGTCGAATTTTAGCAACAGGCAATTCATATAATTTTTTTGCGATTTTTTATTATTTTTACTTATAAACATACAGAAAATTTCTTTTTCCTTCTGCCATTTTCCAACGTATATTTGTTTTCCAGCGCTGATTCCGATTTCCGTTTCGTTCCCATGCCGTGCCGCTCTTTCAGCGGCTTCCGCTATATTTTTCCTTACTGATAGTCCTTTAATATCTCCAGGAACTCCCGGTTCTCCTCAGGGGACCGGACACAGATCCTGTAAAACCGTTCGTCCAGCAGCCTGTAATTTCTGCAAGACCGGATCAGGATCCCCTGTTCCAGGAAAAAGTCGTAGAGCCATGACTCCTGCTCCGTCTTGAAATCCTTAAACAGGAGAAAGTTCGCTTCCGAGTGGAACACCGTGAAGCCCGCTTTCGTGAGTCCATCGGAGAGATACTGGCGTTCTCTTGCCACCGTCTCCCGCATCTTCCTTAAAAACGGGATCCGCTCTTCGGAAAGCGCCGCGTATCCCGCCTCCTGGGCCGGGATCGAGACACTCCAGGGCTGCCAGGTCTCCGCCATGCGTTCTAAGAGTTCCCTGTCCGTACAGAACGCGTACCCCAGACGCAGTCCCGCCATGGCGTATGTCTTTGTGAATGCCCGAAGGAGGAACAATGTGCCGCCATTCTCCGGCCGTCCCGTCTCCCAGTCCAGGAATTCCCGGATGCAGCCGCAGCTTCGCTCCTCGTCGAGGAATTCCACAAAGCATTCATCCAGGACCAGAAGAATTCCATTTTTCTTACAGTAGTCTAAAATTTTGATGAGATCCGCCTGCCGAATCATCGCCCCGGTGGGATTCGCCGGAGTGCATAAAAATGCGATTTCCGCCTGTTCTGCTTTCAGGAAATTCAGGAATTCCGATACGTTTAGGAAAAAGGACTCCGCCTCTTTTAAATAGAAGAAAACCGTTTCCGTCCCGCAGGCTCTCAGCGCTGTCTCATACTCCGCGAAGGACGGAACCGGGATCACCGCCTTCTTCGGTCTTCTCTCCTGAATAAGACGGAAGATCAGTTCCGCCGCCCCGTTTCCAAAGATCATCTGGTCTTCCGGGACACCGGTGAGCTCCGACATCCGATGTCTCAGCTTCCCGCAGGAACTGTCCGGATATCTCGTGCAGAAGGCGATGCTTCTCTGGGCCGCCTCCCAGACAAAGTTCGGCATCCCCAGAGGATTCACATTGACAGAGAAATCAAGTTCCACATTCTGGTTCCGGTAGATGTCACCGCCGTGTCCGTACTCCATCACGCCTCACCGCCTTTTAAGACCATTGGGATCCCACAGACAACGCGGCACACCTTCGCCGCCCGCGCCGCCAGATACTGGCAGGCATCCCCGGTCATCTCCCGCCACAGGCGGTCTGTCTTGTCGACGGGAACGATGCCGCAGCCGATCTCGTCGCAGGTGATGACGGCATTTGGATTTTTCTCCAGGAGCATATCAAGATATGGATACATGAGTTTCTCGACCTGCATTTCAACGCTCACAGTTTCGTCCATCTGTTCCTCTGGCATCATTTTTTTTCTGACAAATGAACGTTCTTCCGAGCCTTTCGCGGGCACTTTTTTCTCTTCACTTTTCTTTTTTATTTTCTCGCAGATGCTGTCGCAAAAACTTCTGTCCCGTTCATTTTTCACGTCATACTCACCCAGCACTGCGTCGATCAATCTCCGAATATACATATGAAGATTCAAGACAACCTCCGAATTGAACGCGTCCTCCATCGGGGACTCTTCCCCATCTGCCGCAAGAATGAACCGATTATCTTCCGTCACCGCCTCATGCATCGCGAGTTTCGCTTTTCCCTGGTAAGCGCCGCCAACAAACAGCGTAATGCCGCTCCTGCTACCTAAAACTTCGTTCTTTTTTCTCTCTTCCAATTCTGTATCTTCCCTCATTTTTCTCTTCACCGCCACCGGCTGCCCGCAGATCACCTCGTACACTTCATCGGCCTCCTCAGCCAGCGCGCAGTTGATCCCGCCTAACAGTTCCCGGTACGTTTCCGTCTCCTCCGAGTACGGTCCCTGATCCCCTGACACATCATTTGTCACGATTACCAGAAGATTCGCGTTTTTTCTAATTTTCCTGATTCCTTCAAGAATTCTCTCCCCCGCGCCAGCCGACGGATCTTCCATATCCTGCCGGTACATCTCGTTCGCCGCAAGGTTGGAGACGCACTCCAACAGACACCGGCTCCCTTTAGGAACCTCCACATTGGAGAGATCCATCGGGCACTCGATGGTCATAAAATTCTTTTTCGCCCGCATCTCGCGGTGTTTTCGGATCCGCTCCCTGCATTCCTCGTCCCAAGCGATCATCGTTGCGAGATACCAGGATGGCTGCTGACGCACGTCCGTCCCCTGGCTGCTTCCACGCATCCATCCCCCGGCTGTTTTCTCCATCACATCTTCTTTTTTCGCCTGTTCTGTGATCAGGGACTCCGCAAACGCAGACTTTCCACTGGAACTTCCCCCATTTACCAGGATCATCATAATCTTTCTATTTTATCCTCTCATCCTTTTCTTCCAGATCCGCTTCTTCCACCGGATCCATCATCCGTCTTTAATAGAATATTTTTGCAGTTTCCTGCATATATAATCATTTATCATGTACTGGCACCGCCAGCTATTCTTCAAATTCCAATATAATACGCCGCAGCCACCGTCACACCGTCCCCGGCTTCCTTCCCAAACAGGATCCGGCAGTCCGACGCCTTCACACCCAGCCTGCACGCCGCCACCGCTGACCGCTCACAGACATTTCCAGTCCCCGTGGTCTTTCTCACGAACTCCGACTCCGAGAACTCTCCCGGCTGCCCGTTTAACTCCTCACTGGAGAATGTGAGAAAGGGCACCTGAAGTTCTTTTGCAAAGTCAATAATTCCCTGCTCCTGCTTCTTGATATCGATGCTCGCCACAGCAAAGACGCTCCGCAGATCGATCCCATTCCGCTCCATGGCATTCTCCGCCGCAGCCCGGATCTTCTCCACAGGAGTCCCCCGCTTACAGCCGATTCCAAGCGCCGCGCATCGAGGAATCAGCCGCAGGACGCGGTCCGCGGGAATCCCTCTCTTCTCTTTTCCTGACACTGTGATCCAGATATTCCGCTTACAGATCCTCTCCTTAAAGAGTCCCGCGGGGATCCTCTCCCACTCCGAAAATCCGAAGTCTGAGAAAACTCCCACCGGTTCCCCCGCAAGAATATCCGCCGAGATCTCCTTCGCGAGCTTCCGGTCCGTGATCACAAGCCCGTGGTCCTTTGCGAAGACATCCACCGCGAATTTTTTCTCCACATC
>CAVIYT010000130.1:0-10566 GCA_963646925.1 Paludibacteraceae bacterium | reverse complement strand
ACTGACAGGCGGCAGTAAAAACAGTCAGAAATAAAAGGGCAGCAGCAAGGCGAAATGTTTTAAAAGCCATAGATCTTCGGACCTCCGAAAAATATTGGCTGACCAGTCGCGGAAGAAACAGCCATTTGGTTCAATATATGCCTGCTGGATAAAAACAGAACTTCACAGCGATAAAAAATTAACAAACATATCACTGGAAAAACATGAATTTTAGTTACAAAAGCAGAAGATTCATAGAAAAGCTTGAAAAATAAAAAAGAAGAGGTTATACTGGACGATATCGCGACAGAGGGACAAATGTACGGCCCCCAAACACATTTCGTATATTTGAACCGATAAGAGAGAGGAGAAAGACTATTATGGAAGAAACAAGAGTAATGCGTCATGTAGCAGATTCTGCAGTTGAGCAGACCCAGATCATTTTAAGCAGCCATATCAACGGTGCCGGCCGTTTATTCGGCGGACAGCTGATGGAGTGGATCGATATCGTTGCCACAGTCGTAGCGAGACGCCATTCCCACTGCAACCCGACGACCGCTTCCATCGATAACCTTCAGTTCAAGGAAGCAGTCCACATCAACAACACGCTGCTTCTTTTTGGAAAGATCACCTATGTCGGCCGCACATCCATGGAGGTGCAGGTAGACAGTTACGTGGAGGATCTTAACGGAGGCAGAAAGCTTGTAAATACAGCCCATGTCGTCATGGTAGCCCTCAATGAGAATGACCGCCCGGTGGAAGTACCGGGACTCATCGTTGAGACCGAGGAAGAGAAGGCAGCCTGGGCAGCCGGAGAGAGAAGAAACGAGCTGAGAAAACAGAGAAGAATTGAGAATTACTAAGAGATGAGATATGCGGGTGTCCGGAGTGGTGATCTGGACATCCGCTTTTTTAGGTCTGGAAAACCAAAGGATACCTTGACAAATAGGTATGAACAGGATAGACTAAAGACATCATATGGAAAAAAGCTTGGAAGGGAAGAGTATGCCGAAAGGAAGCTTTCAGAGACCCCGGTTGGTGCGAAAGGGGAGTGAATAGGCGGCGGAAGATGGTCCCGGAGCTGTGCAGGTGAAAGAAAATTAATGTTAGCCTGTGCCGGAAGCGCCCGTTAGCGCGTCAGGCTGTTTGATGACAGCCGGTGAGGGTGATGACCGTGAGGCATCGCCGAATTTAAAGTGGTAACACGGGGAGACTCGTCTTTAATAAATAAAGACGGGCTTTTTTTATGCATTGCGATAAGCCCCAGACGAAGCATTTAACAGCAGAAAATCCCTGGTGCAGACCGTGCTTTGTGTGCCATTCATGCCTGAAAGATACAGAAAAAACTGTATTTTGTGAGCAAGTAACCGGCAGGAGAAGAGCCGTAAAAAAGAGATAAAAAAACAGGAGGAATTATCCATGTGTACAAACTGTAAGAAACCATATTATATTTCCACAGCGATCGCCTATACATCCGGCAAACCGCATATTGGAAACACTTACGAGATCGTATTAGCAGACGCGATCGCGCGCTATAAGAGAGAGCAGGGCTACGACGTTTACTTCCAGACAGGAACTGACGAGCATGGCCAGAAGATCGAGTTAAAGGCTGCAGACGCAGGCGTAACTCCGAAGCAGTTCGTTGACAACGTAGCAGGACAGATCAAGGAGATCTGGGATCTCATGAACACTTCCTATGATAAGTTCATCCGTACCACAGATGATTACCATGAGAAACAGGTTCAGAAGATCTTCAAGAAATTATATGACCAGGGCGATATTTACAAAGGACATTATGAAGGACTTTACTGCACACCGTGTGAGTCTTTCTGGACCCCGTCCCAGGTTGTTGACGGAAAATGCCCGGACTGCGGACGTCCGGTACAGCCGGCAAAGGAAGAGGCATACTTCTTCCGTATGAGCAAATACGCTCCGAAGCTCATCGAGTACATCAACGAGCATCCGGAGTTCATCCAGCCGGTATCCAGAAAGAACGAGATGATGAACAACTTCCTTCTTCCGGGACTTCAGGATCTCTGTGTATCCAGAACATCCTTCAAGTGGGGCATTCCGGTAACCTTCGATCCGAAGCACGTTACCTATGTATGGCTTGACGCTCTGACCAACTATATCACCGGTATCGGATACGACTGCGACGAAAACAGCGATGAGAAGTTCAAGAAATACTGGCCGGCAGACCTTCACCTCATCGGTAAGGATATCATCCGTTTCCATACCATTTACTGGCCGATCTTCTTAATGGCTCTCGGTCTTCCGCTTCCGAAACAGGTATTCGGACATCCGTGGCTGTTACAGGGCGACGGCAAGATGAGTAAGTCCAAAGGAAACGTACTCTACGCCGATACACTCGTTGACTTCTTCGGCGTTGACGCAGTCCGCTACTTCGTACTTCATGAGATGCCGTTTGAGAACGACGGCGTGATCTCCTGGGATCTCATGGTAGAGCGCATGAACTCTGACCTTGCAAACATTCTTGGAAACCTTGTAAACCGTACCGTTTCCATGACAAATAAATATTTCGGCGGCATCGTTGAGAATAAGGGCGTCGCAGAGCCGGTTGACGAAGAGTTAAAGGCAACCGTTCTTGAGACTGTCAAGAAGGTAGACGAGAAGATGAACAAGCTCCGTGTCGCAGACGCGATCACAGAGATCTTCAATATCTTCCGCCGCAGCAACAAGTACATCGATGAGACAACTCCGTGGACACTTGCAAAGGACGAGGCAAAGAAAGACCGTCTCGCAACGGTTCTCTACAACCTGACAGAGGCGATCACCATCGGCGCTTCCTTATTATTCTCCTTCATGCCGGAGACATCCGAGAAGATCCTCGCTCAGTTAAATACTGAGAAGAGATCCCTCGAGAACATGAACACCTTCGGTCTGTATCCGAACGGAAACAAGGTTACTGAGAAGCCGGAGATCCTGTTCGCACGTATGGACATCAAGGACGTTATGGAGAAAGTTGAGGCCATGAAGACAGCCGCAGCAGCAGAGACAAAGGAAGAAAAGAAGGAAGACGAGAAGCCGGGCATGGACGTAGAGAAGAAGCCGGAGATCACATATGATGATTTCGCGAAGCTTCAGTTCCAGATCGGTGAGATCGTGAAGTGTGAGGAAGTTCCGAAGTCCAAGAAGTTACTCTGCTCCCAGGTTAAGATCGGTTCCGAGACAAGACAGATCTTAAGCGGCATCAAGGCATGGTACAAACCAGAAGATATGGTCGGCAGAAAAGTTATGGTCGTTACAAACTTAAAGCCGGCGAAGCTTGCTGGAATGGTATCTGAGGGAATGATCCTCTGCGCTGAGGATGACGAGGGCAATCTTGCTCTTATGAGCCCGGCAAAAGATATCAAATCCGGTTCTGAGGTTTGCTAGTGAATGCGCGTTTCTCAGCGGAACAGTTAAAGAAAATCGCCCTGGTCAGCATGGCCATCGACCATGCTGCCGTCGGGCTTATTGAACAGTCAGAACTGGCTTCGGGCGCTGCCTGGAGTTTTTGTGGGACAGCCATGCGCCTTGTGGGGCGTGTGGCTTTTCCTCTCTTTGCGTTTATGATCGCGGAGGGCGCGGTGCATACGAGGGATCGGAGAAGGTATGCGCTGAGGCTGCTTTTGCTGGCGGTTGTTTCGGAGATCCCGTTTAATCTTGTTGCCGGGGGAACATGGAGCTTTCCGGCGGATCAGAATACGGTGTTTACGCTACTCTTGGGACTTCTGGCGATCTGGGCTGGGGATTTGATCTGCGGGGCCAGGCCTGGATGCGAAAGCAGGGGAACCTCGGGGATTGGCGCAGGCAAGTCGGGAACGGGGCTGCTGCAGATCCCGGCGGGATATGAGCGGTACGTCAGGGTGCTGGCGGCGGTCCCTTTTGGGCTGGCGGCTTATTATCTGAAGACAGACTATGATTTCCTGGGCGTCATGCTGATCGTAATATTGTATACACTGCGGACGGAACCGCAGCTTCGCACGATGGTTTGCGGTACACTTTTGCTCTGCATGTACATGAATTTCTATGGCGTTGCGGCTTGCGTTGCAATTTTCCTGATAAACCGTTACAATGGAGAAAAAGGCGGCGGGAGCGGGAATGTTTTCTATGCGTTTTATCCGCTGCATTTATTGGTGATCTGGGGAATCAAGACGGTCATTGGATTGTAAGCGGCGATTCCGGGACTGGTATGCGCGGAATTACTTGCTGATGATGCCCCAGACTGAAATTGACATATAAACTCGAGGACAGAAAAGAATGGACTATATTTTTGACACACACGCCCATTATGACGATGAGGCGTTTGACGCGGACCGGGAGGAAGTGCTCGCGGGATTAAAAGAACAGGGAGTCGGAACCGTTGTGAACGTCGGTGCCAGCATCGCGTCCACAAAGACGACACTGGCGCTAGCCGAGGCGCATTCCTTCATGTATGCAGCGGTGGGCGTACATCCGAACGAGACAGCGGAATTGACAGACTCGGATATGAAGTGGCTGGAATCCCTGGCGGCAAACCCGAAGGTCGTGGCCATCGGCGAGATCGGCCTCGACTATTACTGGGACGAGCCGGAGCGGGACATCCAGAAACACTGGTTTTCGGCACAGCTTGAGGTCGCGAAAAAAACGGGACTCCCGGTGATCATCCACAGCCGTGACGCGGCCAAGGACACATTGGATATCATGAAGGCGGAACACAACGGTTCCACCGGTGGCGTGATCCACTGCTTCTCCTACGGCGTGGAGATGGCGAGAGAATACCTGAACATGGGATATTATCTCGGAATCGGCGGAGTTCTCACCTTTAAGAACGCGAAGAAACTGATCGAGGTGGCGGAATACACGCCGCTCGAACGGATCGTTCTGGAGACCGACTGCCCGTACCTTGCGCCGGTGCCAAACCGCGGAAAGAGAAACTACTCCGGAAATCTGCCGTATGTGGTGGAAAAACTGGCGGAGATCAAAGGTGTTTCCAAAGAAGAGATTATCCGTGAAACAGCAAAGAACGCACGGGAGATGTACAGAATCACAGAGTAAGCTTTGCAGGATAATCGTACCGCAGCAATGATGCCGCGGCAGCGGAAATAGAATTCACCTACCGGATCTTGTATACAAGATGCAGCTCATGTAACGAAACCACCTGCGCAAAAAGGGCGCAGTCTAAAATAGAAAGAGAGAAATAAATGGCAAACCTGGGAAACCCAAAGAATACCATAGAGATCATACAGAAGTATGAATTCATGTTTCAGAAGAAGTTCGGCCAGAACTTCTTAATCGACACCCACGTGCTGGAGAAGATCATCTCCGCCGCCGGAATCACAAAGGACGACTGCGTTCTCGAGATCGGCCCGGGAATCGGAACCATGACCCAGTATCTGGCAGAAAATGCCGGACATGTTGTGGCAGTCGAGATCGACCGGAACCTGATCCCGATCTTAAAGGAGACACTGGCGGATTACGACAACGTGACCGTCATCAACGAGGACATCTTAAGAGTCGATATCAAGGCACTCGCAGAGGAATACAACGGCGGAAAGCCGATCAAGGTCGTTGCGAACCTGCCGTACTACATCACGACACCGATCATCATGGGACTCTTCGAGAGCGGCGTGCCGATCGACAATATCACCGTCATGGTCCAGAAGGAAGTGGCGGACCGTATGAAAGAAGGACCGGGATCCAAGGACTACGGCGCCCTGTCCCTGGCAGTCCAGTACTACGCGGAGCCGGAGATCGTAGCAAACGTGCCGCCGAACTGCTTTATCCCGCGTCCGAATGTGGGATCCGCGGTGATCCGTCTCACAAGACACAAAGAGATGCCGGTACAGGTGAAGGACTCTGCCCTGATGTTCAAAATCATCCGCGCGTCATTCAACCAGAGAAGAAAAACACTGCAGAACGGTCTCGGAAACGCGTCCGAACTTCCGTATACAAAGGAACAGATCGCGGAAGCCATCGCTGAGATGGGACTTACCTCGACGATCCGCGGCGAGGCGTTGAGCCTGGCGCAGTTTGCGCAGCTGTCGGACATTCTTGGAGCAATGAAATAAAGGCAGAATATAGTCGGCTATGAATAAATTCAATATTGGAAACCGCCTGAAATTTATAGACAAATTTATCGGTGTGTGCTATAAAGCTTTACAATAACCTATAAAGACAGGAGGATAAAGCTTATGGGATTTACAGAAATGTCACACGCATTTATTGCGGCAAAGTATTACGTGTATCTGAAAGAGGCGTTCGGTGACCGCGGCAAGGCGGCGTTCTTACACGCGACGAGGTATTATGGAGAGCAGCGCGGACGCAGAATGGCCCAGCGCGCGATCCGCGATGGAAAACCGCTGACTTACGAGACATACTGCGAGTACGGCGAGTGGGTCAACACGGAAGAGGCAAAGAGTGCCGGAATTGCCAATAAGTCTGAAATCACCAGTGTGAATCCAGATTTTGAGGTCCATATTTTTGTCTGTCCATGGCACACCCAGTTTAAGAATATGGGACTTCCAGACGCTGGACTCCTGTATTGCAGTGATCTGGACGCGTCTATCTGCCGTGGGTTTAATCCGGAGATCCGCTATGTGACATCCCAGACACTTCACGACCATGATCACTGTGTTCAGACGATCTACAACTCGGGGCTGAATGCAGATTCAAGACCGCAGAAGAGACCAGAAGGATTGAGATCCTTCGAGTATCACTGCGCGCATTCCTACTGGTCCTACAGAGAGATCTGTGAGGCGATCTTTGGGGAAGAAGGAAAGCAGATCGCCGAGAGGGTTCTTGACGATTTTGCGGCAGAGTACGGAAAAGAAATGGCAGATACGTTAGCCGGATATGAAGGTACAGACTTTAACGTAGCTGATTGAGGAGTTACACATTATGAAACAGATCAACATGCTGGAATCCCCGGTCCGCCAGGTATTTTTCAGTTACCTGGTGCCGTCCATCAGCGCGACGCTCGTGACGTCGATCTACATTCTGGCGGACACGATGATGATCGGACGCGGAGTCGGCGGTTCCGGTATCGCGGCGATGAATATTTTACTGCCGCTCTACAACACGTATTTCGGAATCGGAATGATGTGCGGAGTCGGCGGCAGCGTTCTCTTTGGATTTTCCAGGGGACGAGGCGATGAGAAACGCGCCAGAAGCTATTTTACGGCGGCGCTCTGTATGGTACTCGCCCTGGCGGCGGCATTCCTGGTACTTGGCAGAGTCTTTTTCACGCCGTTAATCAACTTTATGGGAAACACCCCGCTCTTAAATGAATACACAGTGCCCTACGGAACCGTCCTCACGACAGCGGCCCCGATGTTTGCCCTGTCCACATTCCTTCAGGCGTTCGTCCGAAATGACGGCGCGCCGAAGCTTGCCATGGCGGGAGTGATCAGCGGCGGCGTTACGAACGTAATTCTGGATTATGTATACATTTTCATCATGAAATGGGGCATGGGCGGCGCAGCGCTGGCGACAGCCACCGGAACAACGCTTACGGTGCTGATCCTCGCAAGCCATTTTTTCTCAAAGGAGAACCACTTGAAGCTGGAATTCGGCGGCGTGTGGAAGCGGATGCCGGAGGTATTTGGAAACGGGCTTGCAAGCTTTATTTTAGAAGTGTCCAACGGCTTCGTCATGCTGCTCTTTAACCGCCAGCTTCTCGCCTATGTGGGGGAGATTGGAATCACAGTCTATGGAATCATCACAAATACAGCGCTTGTGGTGTCCTCCATCTCCAACGGTATCGCCCAGGCGGTACAGCCGCTGCTCTCCGCAAACTTTGGAGCGGGAAATACAAAGAGAGTCGGCGAAGCAAGAAAACTGGGTGTTCGGACCGGCTTTATTGCGGGGCTGATCTTCACTTCGGTCGGCATGCTGCTCCCAGTACAGTTATCCTACCTGTTCCTGGACCCGACACCGGAGATCCTCGTCATGGCGGTTCCTGCGATCCGGCTGTATTTCCTCTGCTTCTTAGTAAGCGAGTGGAACATCATCAGCGGAACCTACTTCCAGTCCACCGTGAGACCAAAACTTTCCCTGACGATTACACTGCTTCGCGGCGTGATCTTAAACAGCGTGTTCGTATTCCTTCTCCCAGCGATGTTCGGTGTAGATGGAATCTGGCTTGCGGTGACGGTATCGGAGTTTATCACGGCATTTGCGGCGTTTTTCTTTATGAGAAAAGAAAAAATGTCAGTTTGATGGCTATATGAAAGACCAGTGAGAGATTTGAAAGAATCTCAGCTGGTCTTTTTTGCTGTCATGCAGCTGAAAGAAGCTGCCGACAGCAGGCCATGCAGCCAGAAAATGATGAAAAATTTCACAGGAGTAATAGCCTTTTCCTATAACCGTCTATTGGTAATTTGTGTTTGCATTTTAGAACCAGCGAATCTATAATATGACTCAACACCTGTTAAACCAATTAACAATATAGGTAAATAGGAAAAACAAATAGCGACAATGCCTGAAAGGAGACGATCGTATGAAAAAACTCGAAAAGAATATTTGCCTGAAGAAAATGACGATGCATGTCTGCGGCGGGGCCTGTCGATGTATGAAGAATCCTTTGGCAGATAGGCAGTAGGGGAAGGAAGATTCAGACATGGAAAAAGAGAAAAAAATCAAATTTAACAGCATCAGCATTCTTCAGATCATCAGTGTGATCGCTCTTCTGGCGGCCATGCAGTTCGCGGTGGATACAGGACGGGTACTTCCGATCTTTCTGGCCTCACCGACCTCCATCGTGAGAGAAGGCGTGAAGATCATGACAAACGGCACCTTATGGCCGCATCTGCTTCTGACATTGCAGGAGGCATATCTCGGATATGGACTTGCGGCCGCAACAGGAATTGCGATCGGACTCTTATGGGTCCTGTTTCCGAAGCTGGAGAGCTTCATGAATGTGTTCTGTTCGGCGATCATGGCGGTCCCGAAGGTTGCGATCCTGCCGCTCCTGATCTTATGGTTCGGCATTGGATTTGAGTCGAAGGTCTTTTTGATCTATCTGTCTTCTCTGTTTACGATCCTCTACAACACGGTGACGGGAGCGAAGCAGTGCAGACGGGAATACCTGAAAGTCGCGAAAGTATTTCAGGCAAGCCGGGTACAGACGGTGTTTGGAGTGATTATTCCGGCGGCGACCCCGTCGATCTTTAATGGTCTTAAACTTTCAGCGGCAACGGCTGTCACGATGGTCCTGTTCGCGGAAATGAATGCCGCGAAAGCCGGTCTCGGTTATCTGCTTGTGACAGCCCAGAACCTGTTAAATACACCGCAGACATTCTTCTTGATCGTCCTGGTCACACTGCTTGCGGTAATCAATGTGAAGCTCGTCGGACTTGTAGAATATGCGGTCTGCCATAAATGGAGACGCGTCTGATCCACAGTTAAGTGTCAGCGGACAGGCTGACGAAGAAAAGGAGAAAGATTATGAAAAAGAGATATAAATTTACAGGAATTCTTTTAGCCTTAAGCCTTGCGGCTTCTGTTCTTTCCGGATGCGGAAATTCCAGTGCGGGGGCTTCCACAGCGGAAACATCCGCGGCAGATAAGGAATCTTCACAGGAATCATCAGCTGCGGGAGAGACTTCCGATGAACCGATCACGATCAAAGCCGTATTTACGACCGGAATGACCGGAGCGATCAACCGCTTTGCAATTGAGAAAGGACTTTATGACGCTGAAGGAATCAAATTTGATCTGACAGAAGTGAAAGACAACGCGGAGCGCATGGCGGCGATCACAAGAGGAGACGCGGATGTGGCAGACGGAGACCCGAGTTCCTATGTACCGGGAATCAACAATGGACTTCCGGCAAAACTCGTCGGAAACATGTGGCGCTATTCCGGCTGCTACTGGCTGATCGCAAACAATGATATTAAATCTTTTGAGGACCTGAAAGGCAAAAAGATCGGAACAGCGAGCGCTACAGGCGGTATGAGACTTTCTGTCTTAAAGATGTTAGAGGCAAACGGAATCAGCGAGGATGATGCAGAGCTTGTCGCAAATGGAACATACCAGACCGCTTACGCAACGTTTACATCCGGCGAGGTCGACGCGACGATCATTCATAACCCGTATGCGGCCCAGGCTGAGGCGGACGGTATCGGCCACACACTTGGAAGAGCCTGGGACTATATCCCGGATTACTACACAGGAACGATCATCGCCAGCAACAATTATATTGAAAAACACCCGGATGAACTTCAGCGCTTCCTGACAGCATACTACAAAGTCCATGAGGAAGTAAAAAACAATTACTTTGATGAATTCATCAAGTGGGGATCCGAGTACATGAACACCGATGAGGATATTTTAAGAAAAGCAGTGGAGTCCGAGATCGATGTATGGCTGGATTATCCGGTAATTCCGGAAGACCGTCTTGAGAAGACATTTGAGTATCTGAAACAGTACGGCTGGATTGATGAAAATGTAACACCGGAAGGCACCTACACGAACGAATTCGCTGAAAAGGCAGCAGCAGAGCTGGGTCTTACAGATCCGGAGGCAAAATAAAAAGCAGCAGAAATGCTGACAGAGAAAGGAAGATCGGGATGCCGTCCATCGACATTAGGAAAGTAAATAAAT
>CAVIYT010000129.1:0-13852 GCA_963646925.1 Paludibacteraceae bacterium | reverse complement strand
ATTTATATTATATAGGCAAATTTATTTTCGGAATAATATCATATTGTTTTTTTTGATATAATAAAAATATATAGTTCTATCAGTTGATATTGTCGTAAAAAAGTGCATCTCCTTGCTCAAGGGAGATGCACTTTTAGGGGTATGGAGAGTTTCGTACTTGTACGTGGAAAAACACCACTCAACAAATGAACTCTGGTCTCTTTACACGACCAATTGTACATGCTGCACGCTCAAATGTAAAATATCTGTTTTTTGCATTTTCTATAAGAAACCAGTATATTTTTTGTCATCTCGTTTTGTTATGGATACTATTTTGTTTTTGTATGGATATTCACTGAACCTTTGTTGACACCCAGCTCTCATTTCCGTTATACTGAAAGACACCAATTGCCGGTTCACCGAACGCGGCGCAGCTTCGCGGGTGTATTCCGTGGCTCTACAATTATATACATAGGAGTGATTTTATGGATCTCGAAAAAACTGTCACCTCATTAAAAAAGAAAGGTTATCAGGTCTCCGTCTTCCAATCTGGAAAAGATGCCGCTGAGTATCTGAACCAGCACGTTGACGGAATGACTGTTGGATTTGGTGATTCTGAAACATTAAATACGATCGGACTCTACGACCTTCTCTCCACCCACAACGATGTTGTGGATCCGCAGCACCCACGGGACGGTTACGATTTCTTCTCCACCGCAAGAGCCTGTCTTACCACCGATATCTTCTTCACATCCGTAAACGGAATTGCCGAGACCGGGGAGCTCGTCAATATCGACGGAACGGGAAACCGGATCGCCGGCTCCCTGTTCGGACATAAAAAAGTCTATTTTGTCATCGGTTCCAATAAGCTTGCCCCGACCCTGGATGAAGCGATCTGGAGGGCAAGAAATGTGGCGGCACCGGAAAACGCGGCCCGCCATCACTTCAAAACTCCCTGTGCCATCCGCCAGGACCACTGCTACGACTGCAAGAGCCCTGACCGGATCTGTTGCGCCCAGACTGTCTATTTCCAGAAAATGCGTTTTATGGAAATGGAAGTTGTGCTGATCGATGAAACTCTCGGATTCTGAGTGTTCCGCCCTTTACGCCTTTTCCAGTTTCCATTTTTCTACCTCCCGGATCATTTCCGGGAGTATTTTTTTTACGTCACCGACAATTCCCACATCCGCGATCTTAAAAATCGGTGCCTCCTCGTCCTTATTGATGGCCACGAGGAAACTCTGGTCCGAAATGCCGCAGGTGTGCTGGACCGCCCCGGAAATTCCACAGGCAATATATAATTTGGGGGAAACATTCTTTCCTGACTGTCCTACCTGATGCGTCCGGTCGATCCATCCGTTGTCGATAGCCATTCTGGTTGCCCCGGTCATACCGCCGAGCACAGACGCCAGTTCCTTTACCAGCCTGAAACCATTCTCATCTCCAACACCGCGTCCTCCGGCTACCACAATATCCGCGTCCTCCAGATTTTCATCCTGTGTGATCTCCGTCACATTTTTCACCCGCGTGACCTCTCTCTTCTCCTCTTCCCTGGAGAGTTCAAAGCATTCAACGGTTCCAGAGGTCTTTTCAGGTTCCGGCACAGAAAAGCTTCCCTGTTTTGTGGAAAAAACGACTGGATTTCTTCCTATCCTGATATGCTCATAGATCGTTCCGCTGAAGATCGGTCTCGTGAACGTAGCTTCATGATCCCTACATTCGATCCCCGTCACCTGAGTAAATCCGACTCCATCCAGCTTTGCCGCAGTTCCGCCGGTCAGTTTCTTTCCATCGTCGCTGCCGGGAAGCAGAACATAATCTGCTTTCTCATTCTCCGCGATCCTTGCAAAAACAGATGTCAGTGACCGGAATTCCAGGGTGTCTTCTGAGTTCAACCGGATCACCCGTTTGCAGTACCTGGATGCCATATCACTGTACTGTACATCATTTTCCACGCATACCGCGGTGATCTCATCCGCAAGGATCCTGGCTGCTGAAAAAAGTTCCAGGGATGCCGGAAGAATCTTTCCATCCTTTCCAAAAATTATGACCAGTGCTTTCATATTTATTTCCCCTCAATTTTGTCTACATCCGTGTTTTTATCAGTTTCACAGCTTCTTCCGCGGCGGCCTCCGGCTCTGTCATATCCAGGCGGATCCCCGCCTTCTTTTTCTCCGGTTCTGTATAATCGGCACGAAGCATCTCACCAGGTGCCATTGCTGTTCCATTAAACATTTCCTTGTCCTCCCATTCTTCTATTTCTGCTTTTCTTGCTGCCATTTTGCTCTTTAATGTCGGATATCTCGGGTTAAATTCCGTTTTTGTGACCATGATCACCGCAGGAAGCGGCATTTTTAAGATCTCATATCCCGTTTCCGTCTCTTTTGTCACAAGAATTCCGTCTTCCGTCTCTTCTATTTCTTTCGCATTTACCACATATGGACGCCCCAGAAATTCTGCCAGAGCAGGTCCGAAAACACCGTTTCCGAGATCCGTCGACTCTACTCCGCAGAGGATCACGTCAAACATCTTTCCCTGTTCCTTCTCTTTCTGGCGCACCATTTCTGCAGTGACCTTTGCCCTCTGTACCGTATTCCCGGAATTTTCTTTTTCCCGGATCCTGATTCCACGGTCCGCACCGACCGCAATACAGTTTTTCAGGATTCCCCGGCAGGGCTCTGCTCCCATGGAGACCACCGTCACACGTCCTCCGGATGCCTCTTTCCGCCGTACTGCCAGCTCCAGGGCACACCGTTCAAACGCACCTCCTACAAGATCTGTCTCGGAAAATGCCGGCTGTCCGCTCTTATCCAGATGGATCTCCTCATTTTCATCCGGGACTGCCTTTACGCATACCATATATTCCATCTTACTTCATCCTCTCTGCCTTTCCGACAATGCTTCTTCCGATGACGAGTCTCTGGATCTCGTTCGTTCCCTCAAAGATCTGGAAGATCTTTGCGTCCCGGTACAGGCGGTCCACCGGGAATTCCCTGCTGTAGCCGTATCCGCCGAAGATCTGGACCGCCTCGGAAGCGCTGAACACTGCCGCGTCTCCCGCCATGCACTTTGCCGCCGCGGAGGCCTCACTGAATTTTTCTCCCTGTTCCATCAATGTCAGAGCATATACACACAGCTGTCTCGCCGCTTCCGTCTTGATCTGCATATCCGCCAGCTTAAACTGGATCACCTCATTTGAGGAGATGGGACGTCCAAATTGGATCCTCGTCTTCGCGTAGGCGGCAGCCTCGTCGATACATCTCTGGGAAACTCCCACAGCCGTCACACCGCACCAGATCCTGGCCGCGTCCAGTGCCTTCATAGCCGTGATAAATCCAGTTCCTTCCATCCCCAGAAGATTCTCCTCCGGAACATGAACATCGTCAAGGATCACATCTGACGTGATGCTGGTCCGGATCCCCATCTTGTTTTCATGGGATCCTGTTGAAAGACCATCCGCTCCTTTTTCCACCAGGAACGCCGACAGCCCATTTGTTCCGCAGGACCGGTCCGTTGCGGCAATCACTACGAAAAAGTCTGCCTTCGGGGCATTTGTGATAAAGCATTTATTGCCGTTTAAAATATATTCCCCGTTCTTCTTTACCGCCGTTGTCCGCACATTTGACGCGTCACAGCCTGCGGACGGCTCTGTCAGTGCAAACGCGCCGAGTCCGCCGTTTCCAACGATCTCACAGCATCTCTTTATCTGCTTCTCATTCCCCGCTGCAAAAACGGCATGGAGTGCAAGACTTGTTCCGTTCAATGTCACCGCGATTCCGGCATCTGCCCTGGCGATCTCCTCGAGAAGCGCCGCGTGATCCACATTTGTGAGTCCCAGTCCGCCGTATTCTTCTGGAATATCCAGCATATTGAGCTGCATTTCTGTCAGCATCCCGTAGATCTCTTCCGGCCATTCCCCGCTCTCATCAAACTCTCCCGTCTTCCCGCAGATCTCATTTCTGCAGAATTCCTTTACATCTCCTAAGAGATCCTTTCCTGTATCTGAAATTATGTATCCCATTGTTTATCTCCTCACAGCAGATCTTCGCCAAACAGATTTCCCCGTCCAAACATTCCTCGCGGATCCAGCTGTCTCTTTAATCCAGCCATCTCTTTCACATGATCCAGACCGTACATCTTGATCAGGAAATCCCTCTTTACTTTTCCGACACCGTGCTCCGCGGAAACAGCTCCGCCCATCTCCGACACCGCCGGTGCCCATTCCTCTCTAAACATCTCTTTTGCCATCCGGTATTCCTCCCCGTTCTCCGGAAGAATGTTCACATGAAGGTGATTGTTTCCGATATGTCCCCATACCGCAGCCTTAAGTCCGTGGGCTGCAATGGTGTTTCTGTAGAGTTCCATGACACGGTACAGGCAGTCATCCGGCACCGCCATGTCGGAACCAAGTTTCGTGATCTCCGGATTCACGCGTTTCCGCTCATCGATCATCATATTTGTGCTCTCCGGTACCGCATGGCGGAAGAAATGCATCTCATCCAGGGACGATGTGGAATCCGCGATCCAGCTGTCCTCCTCGCCGACACCGCATTCCTCCAGAATTCCGGCAACCTGTTCCATGCTATCCATGACTGTGTCTTCATCCAGCGCCTTGATCTCCGTATAAACGCAGTAGTTTTTATTTTCCGGAAGCTCCGGCAAAGCAGCAAATTTTTCATTTTCTTTCTTCATGGTCCGTAAAATGTCAAGGGCGCCGCCGTCAAAATATTCCAGCGCTGTGATGTTTTTTGAACATGGACGCACCGCCATAACATAGTCAAGCGCCGCTTTTTCTGTCTCAAAGAAAGAATTGACCGCCATAGTGTACGCAGGTTTCGGCACCAGCCGCAGCGTCAGCTGTGTGATTACTCCCAGGGTTCCATCGGAACCGATAAACAGGTCGATGGCATCCATGTCGTCCGCCGCGTAATATCCGGAAGCATTCTTTACGTCCGGCATCCGGTACGTCGGAAGGTCCAGGACTTTCTCCGTTCCATCCGGCATCGGAAGCTTCAGGGTCCGTCCCTCTGCAAAGATCTCTCCGCGTTTCAGCTTTAAAAGGCTGCCGTCAGCAAGAAGAACATGAAGACCGTCAATATAATTTCTCGCCTGCCCGTAGCGGTATGTACATGCACCGGAAGAATTGCAGGCCGCGATTCCTCCCAGGGCTGCCGTTGTCTCTGTGGGATCCGGTGGGAAAAAGAATTCTTCCGCATCCTCAAATTTGCGAAGCGCCTTTACGGATTCCTCATCCCATGCTTTTACCTCTTCTTCCGGGAATCTCCTCTCATGAACCATCTTCCGAAGTTCCATCAGTGTGAGACCCGGTTCTGTTGTGATGAGGAACGCGCCGTCTTTCCCTTCCCGCATTCCGCATACCTTTGTCATATGGATCATGCTCATGATATGTCCGGAGGACGGCACCGCGCCTGCCGCAAGACCTGTTCTCGCGCCCTGGATCGTCACCGGCTCATTTTTTTCTGCACATATCTTTACGATTTCTGCTGCTTCCTCCTCCGACTTTGGAAACGAGATAGAATCCGCGTGTCCCGATGTGCGGGATTCATCTTTCAAAAATTCATTGAGATCTTCTGACATCTCCTGAATCAATTTGCCCATTGCCCTGACTCCTTTCTTCTGCATCCTCGACTGCATGAAGGTTTTCTGATTGGTTTAGAGTCTAGCACAAGAGACTATATCCATAAAGGTTTTATTTCTTGTATTAAATGTAAATATATAGTAGTATTTTGATCAATAGAAGATCTATGATCCTTTTTCTTTCCTTAACTTATATATTGAAATAATATATTGTATGCACATTAATTGGTATTTTTATTATAGATAATTGACTCTGTTTTACTGCCGTGATAAAATGAAGGATAACGAAAGATGATGTGTTTTTTCCATTACAGATTTTCGAAAGACAAGGGGGCTTTTTATGAACTTCGAACATTACAAAAACTTTGTGGCGATCATTGATGCCGGAACGATCTCAGCAGCCTCAAAAGAACTCCTGATCGCGCAGCCGGCACTCAGCAATCAGATCAAGAGTCTCGAAGATGCCTACGGTGCACAGCTCGTAGTCCGTCAGCCGCGCCATATCGAGCTGACAGACGCTGGAAAGATCCTTTACGATAAGATCAAATCGATCTGCTATCTGGAAGATTCTGCCCGGAAAGAGATCGAGGCCTGTGTCTCCGGGAACCGCGGAACCCTGCGTTTCGGATGTTCCCCGTCTTATCCGGATCCCCTGCTGCAGCAGATCCTGTTTGATTATCATAACGCATACCCGGAAGTCTGTTTTGAGATGTTTGAGCACAACTCCAACAATATCATCGAGATGCTCCAGTCCGGAATGATCGAGGTCGCCCTGATCCGTTTCCAGGCACACCTCCTCCCGCCGGAGATCCGCCCGGTCCTCTCCTTCCAGGAGCGGATCATGGCAAACTTCCACCGTGACCACGAGATCCTTTCCCCTGCGATGGAACAGGTTCCGCTCCACTACTTAAAGGATCTCCCAATCAGTATCTCCCACGGTCTCACAAAAACCTTCACCAGTGCCTGTGAGCACGCCGGTTTTGAGCCCAACTACATGAATATCTCTACCTCCCGCTTTACCTCGTCCCTCTGGGTCGCTGACAAGCGGACCGTCTCCATCGTTGTCGGTTCCTCCGCCTACGATCTCGGCGATTCATGTATGCGTGAGATTGCCGCGGAGGGGCTTTTAAGTCAGCGTATGTTCGCGATAGACAAAAACAGAAAGCTCTCCTCCGTAGCGGAAAGCTTTCTGCAGTTCTGCCGTCAGCATAAGCTTATGGATAAATGGGCTCTTGGCGGTGCTTATACATATCAGGGATAATTTCCCCCTAGAAAAGTATGATTTCTGTCTTAAATGCTATGACAGCCTGCCCTGTGATCTGAATCAGGGCGGGCTGTCCGTCTTTTATTTCCACCCGGACTTCCATCTCCCCGTCCCGTTTTATCGCTTCACCCTGGCGGATCCGGAACCGGAATTCATCCTGCTTTTCCGGGTCACAGCACAGACCATAATGCACAAGATACGCCCCCAGCGGGCCATTCGCGTTTCCGGTCACCGGGTCCTCATTTACGCCCACAGCAGGGCCAAACATTCTCCCGTGGACAAGGGGATCCATCCCCGGATCCAGCGTGAATACATAGAAACCGCTCCATCCCGTCTCTTTGCTGATCTTTTTTAATTTTTCCATATCCGGAGTCAGACCATGAAGAATCTCTTTCTCCCGGATCCCGACCATGATCTTTCCATTTCCGGCGGATGCCGCGCACACCGGGCAATCCTCTCTGATATCACTCGTCTGAATTCCCAGGGCATCCGCGATCTGTTTTACGGTTTCCTCCGCAAACGGCTCCCCGACCACAGGCGATCCCTGGGTCATCGTCACGAGGAAATCTCCATCTTTTTCTGTCACATCCACCGGCAGGATCCCCGCCTTTGTCTTTTGGATAATGCGGCCCGGGATCGCCATTTTTTCCGCCGCCCGCACATAATGTGCCGCAACGGTAGCATGTCCGCAGAGCGGGACCTCCGTGAGCGGTGTAAAGAAACGGACTTTCACATCGTGATCCGGACTTTCGGCGTGAAAGACAAATGCAGTCTCCGAGTTATTTAATTCCCTGGCGATCTGCTGCATTTCCCCATCCGTAAGTCCATCCGCCTCCGGCACTACCCCCGCCGGGTTTCCGTGAAATTTTTCTCTCGTGAAGGAATCCACCTGATAAACCTGATATCTGCGCATTTTTTCTCCTTTCGTAACGATTCAATAGTTAGATCAGTCCGATCTGCTTTAATCCAAAGATCCAGAAGAACAGGGTAGCAACAGACGCAACCGTACTGAGTACCACGAACTGTCCTGCCAGCTCGCCGTCTCCGCCCATATTCTGGGCCATCGGATAGGATGCCGCCGCAACAGGTGTCGCGTAGATCGTGATCATGAAAAACAGCTCCAGATCCCGCAGTCCGATCAGATAGCCGATGGCCAGCATGATCGCCGGGAGTACCGCCAGTTTAATTGACAGTGACGGAAGCAGATACTTTAAGTTTCCGCCGATCGCGGAGAAATGCATCGTTCCGCCGAGGATAAACAGCGCCAGCGGAGATGTCATATTGGAAAAAGCCGCAATCGGCTCCACTACGCATTTCGGGAACTTCCACTGTGTGATGAAGAACACGATTCCCACGAAGGCACCCTGCAGGATCGGGTTCTTTACAAGTCCTATCGCCAGTTTTTTCGCGCTCGTCTTTTCATCCCCGTTAAATAATTCCAGAATCATAACGGACGTGATATTGTAGATCGAAGATACCAGAGTGATAACCATAGCCGCTGCCGATGATGCGCGGTCACCAAATACAGATACTGTCAACGGCATTCCAAAAAGGATAAAGTTGCTTCGGAAGATTGCCTGGATGATAACACCCCTCTTAGGATTTTCCTTGACGATCCGCGGAACTACCGCAAGAAGAACTGCCTCTGTCGCAAGGATTCCGACCGCCAGAAATACAAGCAGTTTTAAACTTGGAACTCCATCGATATCCGCCTTGTAGATGTTGTAAAACGACATACATGGAAAAAACAGCCGGAACACCATTTTATTCAGTTTCTGCAGGAAACTCTCCTCCACGACTCCCAACCGTTTTACGGTATAGCCAAATGTGATATAAAACAAAAATGGGACTACCGCGTTAACAGCGACTATTAAACTCTCCATCTCATTCTCCTTTTTCTCTTTATATTATTTTTTCATCATACTCTTCTGGAATTTGTATGTACAGTCTTTTTTTGACATGAGCTTTCAGCAAAATAAACAAGGGAGACACTGCGCCGCCAGCATCCCCCTCGCTATTAACAATATTTAATTAAATGATAGACGATATCCACTATAGGATATTCATCATTGCCGTGATAACGATACTGTTAGTGAAGTCAATGAACAGTGCCGCAACAATGGATACAACGAAGATCGCTGTCGGTGCCGGGCCATACTTTGTAGTTACAGCCTGCATGTTCGCCATAGCGTTCGGTGATGCGCCCATTCCGAATCCACAGAAACCGGTAGTAATAACGGCTGCATCGTAGTTGCGTCCCATAAAGTTGAAGATGATGAAGTAAGAAACAATTGCCATCAGGACTGTCTGACCTAACAGGATCACGATCATCGGAAGGGCAAGTTCTGTAAGCTCCCAAAGCTTTAAGTTGATCATGGCAACTCCTAAGAACAGTGATAAGGAATATCCGCCGATCGTATCAAGCTCTTCCATCGGAAGCTCTTTGTGCAGCATATCCCATACGTTACGAACGACTACGCCGGCAATTAAGCCACCGATCGTCTGCGGGAAACTGAACGGACGTCCCATAATAGTAAGACCCTGGAGATACTTACAAATATATGTACCGATACCAGTTGCGATTACAAGGAACAGCATAGCGTTTAAGAATCTTGTGGAATCGATCGTTCCGTGCTTCTCTTCCTTCTCTCCATCATCACCTTTTTCTGTGGAATGAAGGTTAAACTGCTTGATTCTTCTGGTCGCGATCGGACCGCCGATTGCGCATCCTGCTACGAGACCAAAGGTCGCTGACGCAACTGCAACAGCCTCAGCGCCGACAACTCCCTCTGCCTCAAATACAGGTGCAAAGGATACCGCTGTAGCATGTCCGCCTACCATCGGGATAGAACCAGCAAGGATACCGTAAAGCGGGTCAACTCCTAATGCTGCTGCGATTCCTGCTCCAGTAACGTTCTGAAGAATACACATGATCGTTGACAGAATCAGGAATACGAACACCATCTTTCCGCCATTTTTCAGGAGTTTAAAGGATGCGCCGAATCCGATACCTGTGTAGAAGATCAACATGAAGAAGGTCTGTAAGGTTGTATCGAGAGAGATCTCAACGATTCCCGCTGTTCTTAAGATCATGTGTACGATTGCGTAGATTACTCCGCCTACAACAGGATCCGGAATACAGTATCGTCTGAAGAAACCACATCGATCCGACACAAATCTTCCAAGTAACAGAACAAGTGCCGCAACAGCTACGGTCTGGTACATATTCAGTTCAATAACGGTCATATACTACCTCCATTTCCGAGGCTGGCCTTTTTCTCCTGCCTCTTAATCCTGAAGCCCAAGTGCCTTTAACATGTGATCTACCGCCTCATTACCAACACGGACAAGGCACTCTGCCGTGTTTCCTCCGATATGCGGTGTTGCGATAAAGTTTTCGAGGTGTACTAACGGATTATCCCCCTTCGGCGGCTCACTCACAAATACGTCAAATGCTGCGCCAGCCACTCTGCCATCCTTCAATGCTTTATAAAGCTCTTCCTCGTTTACAACTCCGCCTCGAGCGGTACTTACAAGAATCAGGTTCGGTTTTGCTGCGTCAAAAGCGCTCTTTCCGATCAGGTCTTTTGTTCCAGGTGTCAACGGAACATGAACACTCACGAAATCAGCTTCCGCAAACAGTTCTTCCACTGTCTCGACCTTTTTCATATTGATGGCTGCTAACTTTTCTGCATCCACGTAAGGATCATAAGCGATCACTTTTACATCGAAAGCAGCTTCCATCATCTTTGCGAGACGCTGTGCGATTCTGCCTGCACCGACTAAACCCAATGTACGTCCGAAGATCTCATGTCCGTGAAGATCGGTTTTTCCGTGATGCTGGTAACGGCTCTCACAGATACCGATATTCGCCTGCTTGATGTTTCTGGATGCTGCCATGATTCCGCAGAGTGCTAACTCAGCAACACTCTCTGCGCTCTGTCCCGGTACATTGAATACCGGTACTCCGTACTCCTTGGCTGCTTCCACATCAATGGAATCAAGTCCAACACCGTGCATAACGATTGCCTTTAACTTCGGTGCTGCCGCGATGATCTCACGCGGAACTTTTGTGGTGCGGACCATAATTCCATCCAGTTCCTCCGGATGATCATATGTTGTCACGATCTCCACTTTGCTTTTCAGGCGCTCGTACGCTTCCTCAACGATTGGGTCATTTAAGAATACTTTCATTTGTTTTTCCTCCTCTTTATTTCGTACCCCTTTGATGGTTCATATTTTAAGGCATAAACCGCCAAAAGAAAAATATCGATTTCTTTTTTCATCTATAGTTTTTTGATATATTTCTCTTTTTTCGTCTTTATGGAAAATATCAATAGAAAAGCGCTTCATTTTTGTGCAGTTTTCCCTATCCGATACTTTTGCTTCTGTTCTGTATTTTTCCATTGTTTGTACATATTGTACAATTCTTTCAGAATCCAGGATTCACCGGTCACAGGGTGAGGACCGGATCCAGCAATGTAATGCCATCTTCCTTTGCCAGCTTCTGTCTGCAGATCGACAGCAGGGCTTCCTGATATGGTGACTCATCCCCCTCGCGGTACAGATAATACAAAGTACGGTTCGGCGGCTCCACATCGAGCTTATGGATGGAGACCGGTGTGTTTTTCAGGATGCTTTTCGCAACGGAGATCGGCAGGAACGCCCAGTTATCTCCATTCTGGATAAAGTACTGTAAGAATCCCATCTCATCCAGGAATACCCGCGGTACCGCCGCGCTGCCGAAATAATAGTTATGCCATGTGTCAAAATTGTGATCCCACTGGGTACGGATCTCCCGGCGCGGATCCAGTTCACTGATCTTGAGCTTATGGGACATCTTCAGATCTTTTCCGACAACAAGACAGAGTTTTTCCTTAAACAGGATCTCTGTCTTTACCTGGGATGAATACATGGGATCCGTAATGAAAGCGATATCCACCGTTTTGTTATTTACATAGCCGTAGGCGTCACTGGAATGGAGCGTCATAACATGCAGGCTACAGTCGGGTTCATCCTTCATAAATTCCTGGAACACGGTCGGCAGCATGAACGCGAGAAGACTTCCGACGCTGGCTACATAGAAACTCTTCTCATTTCCAAGCAGGGCCTCTTCCTGTGTCTCATTCCAGAGTGCCTGCCACCGGTGGGCGATTCCGACGAACGCTCTGCCCTGTCTTGTAAGCTCCACATGGCGGACACCTTTATTTCTGATGAACAGGGAATACCCCAGTTCCTCCTCCAGTGCCCGGATCCGTCGGCCCAGGGCCGGCTGTGTGATGTATAATTTTTCTGCCGCCGCGGAGAAGCTTCCGCATTGGGCGATCTTTAAAAATGCCTCTATCTCAAGAAATGTCATCGTATTCTCCTTTCCCCGATACAATACTTCTATGGCTCTTTTTTACACGATTTTTGCTGATCTGTCCAGAAATTTTTCGGCAGGATCCATCTCTCTTTTTCTCTTTTAGATCCTCTTTCTTCATTTAAGTGCATTTCATTTTTGAGCTTAATGTTAATATTTATATTTATTATATCAAACTAATAAACATTTTACAATCATATCCAGATGTGATATTCTTTAGCCATAAACAAGAGCGAAACAAATCGAAAACGATTTTTCAATAAGGAGGCACCGATTATGATCGAATTAAACGCTAGAGATATTTGGGAGAACTGTGAACCGCTTGATTGATCAGGCAGGGTAAAATAGATGGAACGTGATTTTCAATGAGGAGGTAACAATTATGATCGAATTAAGTGCTAGAGAACTTTGGGAAAACTGCGAGCCGCTTGATTAATCAAGTCTCGTAGAAAAAAAGGTCCGGATTTATAAGAATTGCGGCTTTTGTCCGGACCTTTCATAAATTAGAAAAATCCCGGCATCAGCCGGTATATTTTATAGGGGAAACAAAAACACACGGGGAGGAACTTGTTTTATGAAGCTTACAAAGAGAATTCAGAACATCAAACCAGCCGCTACACTGGCATTAACAGGAAAGGTGGCAGAGTTAAGAAGTCAGGGAATCGACGTTATCGCTTTTAACCTCGGCGAGCCGGATTTCGGAACTCCGCAGAATATCTGTGACGCGGCAAAGGCTGCTATCGACGCACAGAAGACAAAATATACGGTTGTATCCGGTATCATGGATTTAAAGAAAGCGATCTGTGAGAAGTTTGAAAAAGATAACAATGTCAAATATACACCTGCTGAGATCTGTATCGGAACTGGTGCAAAGCAGCCGTTAGTAAACGCTGTTCTTGCTCTCTGTGAGGAAGGTGACGAGGTCATCGTTCCGACTCCGTGCTGGGTCAGCTACTTAGAGATGGTAAAACTCGCAGGCGCAACTCCGGTTCTTGTACAGGATCGTGAGGAGGACGGCTTCGCTCTCAACATTGAGGGAATCAAGAAAGCCATCACACCGAAGACAAAAGCCATCATGATCAACACACCGAACAACCCGACTGGTGCTGTATATACAGAGGCACAGCTCAGAGAACTTGCTGATCTTGCCTGCAAACATGATTTCTACATCATTTCCGATGAAGTATATGAGAAACTCGTTTATGAAGGAAAGAAGCACTTCTGCATCGCTTCCATCTCCGATGAAGTAAAGGACCGCACAGTTGTTATCAACGGTGTTTCCAAAGCTTACTCCATGACAGGATGGAGAATCGGATACGCAGCAGGAAATGCAGCCCTCATCAAAGGCATGACTTCCCTTCAGGGACACACCACATCCAACACCTGCTCTATCGCTCAGTATGCAGCCCTCGAGGCCATCAGCGGACCGCAGGACAGCGTAGAATCCATGAGAGTTGAATTCGATAAACGTCGTAAATTCCTTGTAGAGCGCTTAAATTCCATCGATGGAATCACCTGTAACAACGCGGACGGTGCTTTCTATCTCATGCCGAATATGACGAAGTTCTACGACAAAGAGTGGAACGGCAAGAAGATCGCAGATTCCTTTGGAATGGCTGATTACCTTCTTACCGAAGCAAGGATCGCAG
>CAVIYT010000128.1:0-19670 GCA_963646925.1 Paludibacteraceae bacterium | reverse complement strand
TTCGAGCCCCGCCGGGCCTCGAACGGTTCTCATGTCTACGCTCCGCTCCGGTCGTCGCAGGACGAACGTCCACTGGGGTAGACCAGGGTAGACCTCAAAAAATAAAAAGTGCACATCTCATCCGCAAGACGTGCACTTTTTTATCTTTATTTAATTCCCCGGAAATCCCGCAATATTTCCAATTTCTTCTGTTGTCGCGGCTACCGTGGTCTCATCCCCCGGTCCATTCGGAGCGGCGGTTGTGGCGGCCTCTGTCGTCGCTGCGGCTGTCGTTGCAGCCTCAGTTGTCGCGGCAGCTGTTGTGGACTCTGCCTTCGTCTCAGCCGCGCTGGTGGACGCCGCTGTAGTCGATGCGCTGGAAGAACCTGCTGCAGTTGTCGCGGCTGCGGAGCTCTCCGGCGCGACGCTCTCGCCTGGAACGTATCCGTCCGGCATTCCGTCTACGGCTGTTGCCGATGTGGACTCAACAGCTGATGTCTCATCCGGTGAAACCTTCACGGTTCCTGTATTTCTGCGAATCACAGCAGCGTGACCCTTGTAGGTCTTCGCGTGATCTTCTGTCTTCTCGATAACTGTTCCGTTCTTGGAAACGATCTTATATGTAACCCAGCGACTGCCGTTTGTCGCTGCCTTCTGTGTCACCTCGGTGCCCGGATCCAGCGTCGGATCCTCCACATAGGTCGGCTCCGGCGGCGGAAGCTCATCCGTCTTCTCGGATTCCAGACTCCATGTGATTCCCTCCTCGAGAACCGGTACTCCGTAAAAGGAGACCGTCATCTTCCGATTGCTGTAGTTCGCGCGGATACCGATAGCCGCCTTGGACGTGTTGATAAACCGGAAATCTGGAATATCCCAGCTGATCGCCGCGTCCTGACCCGGAGTCACATAATTCGGCTCAAAGGTATGGGATCTTCGGAATGTGATCTGCATTCCAGACTGGAACGCCACACGGTACATTGTGGAAGATACCTGGCAGACACCGCCGCCCGGCTCCTGAACGACCTCACCGCCGCTGTACGCGGCTGCTTCCTGATAACCTTTTTCCGCGGTACGCTGACCTACGACCTTATTAAAGGAAAACTCCTCGCCCGGCTGCACGATGGTTCCGTTGATAGCCTTAGCCGCAAGCTTTACGTTCGTATTTCTCTTCTCGTTGGCGGTAGTCTCCGTCGTAAACGTAGAAAGAGTCTTATACTGCTCCTTCGCGTTCGCCGCAGAAAGCTCCGGCTGGCTCTCATTGACCTCAGCCTGGATCACGGCGTCATAGTTTCCGCTTGTCGCAGCCTCCACGAGATCCTTTATAAGCTTCTCCTGGTTCACCGCCTTGCCCGGAGTCCCGTCCGTAAACAGGAATTTATCCGATGCGGCATCATACTCGGAGATTGAGCCGTTCTTCGCCTTCACATCCCACTTCGCCGCCGCGTCCGCCGCTGCCTCTGCCGCCGCGGACTGCAGGTCCTCGGAATCCTCAACCGCAAAGGTATATTCTCCCTCTGCCTTTCCCGTACAGATTCCATCTAAAAACGCGTCCAGATCGGAATCGATCAGGTTCTCCGCGTCGATGCTCTCCCCGTTGTAGGTGATCGTTACCTTCCACGGATACTCTTTCTCGATGGCGGCCTTCGCCTCACTTCTCGTCATTCCCTTTAAGGAAATTCCATTTACGCTGATATCGGATACCTGGAATGTAGATTCCTCGATAGCGCCCGCCTCAGTCTCTTTTCCATGGCTCTTTCCGCCGGAAAAGATCCGGATCACACCCGCAACCAGTACGATGCAGATCACTGCACCGCCGATCATGATCCGCCGTCTCATAATGCACTTTCTCTTCCTGCGCTGTGCCCGGATCCATGCCGGGGAATGCTGGCGGTACTCGTCCCGCTGTTCTCTTTGTCTGTTCATGTCTCTTGTTTCCCTTATTTTTCAAACTTTCCAGATTATTGGAATTCTTTATTAAATATATATCAACATAGTTACAGGGTCCGCACCGCACGGTGCCGAACCCTGATGTATACGGCATCCCGTGGACACCGGTGTACTTTTTATCAAGTCTGAATCTTCCAGACATGAACTCATTATATCGGTCTGTCAATCCATTGTCAAGATTCCCTGTGCCGGATATTCAAAAGAAAAATGCGGCAATCCTTACGCAAGAAATCCCAGGTGCTCCAACAAGATCTTTACCCCCATCAATACAAGGATCACGCCTCCTGCCAACTCTGCCTTTGCCTTGTATTTCATTCCAAACACATTACCGACCTTCACCCCGACCGCCGACAGAACAAAGGTCGTACATCCGATGAAGGTCACCGCCCAGACAATATTTACATGAAGGAACGCAAAGGTAACTCCTACCGCCAGCGCGTCAATACTCGTCGCCACCGCCATGGCGAGCATGGTCTTCACGTCAAAACTAGCGCTGATCTCTTCTTCCTCCTCCGACCTGGATTCCCTGATCATATTGAAGCCGATGATCCCGAGAAGCACGAAGGCGATCCAGTGGTCGATCTGCGTGATCATGGATTCAAACTGGCTTCCTAAAAGATATCCAAGTGTCGGCATCAGTGCCTGGAATCCGCCAAAATACGCCCCGCAGATCAGAGCGTGCTTCGTTTCCATCTTCTTTACCGACAAGCCCTTACAGACCGACACCGCGAATGCGTCCATCGACAGCCCCACGGCCAGAATAAACAGTTCCAGAAGTCCCATAGATCATTTCCTCCAAACTATTACTTTCACGATTGTTTTCTCCAAATAGAATAAAATTATATCCACCAATAATGGTCCCTTTTCCCGTAACTGTATAAAAAAAGAGACCTCCTCTGTCATTTCCCGACAGATAAGTCTCATCATTTAAAGTAAAACCAGGATCATTTCCAGTATGTTGGCCTTACTGCGCCAACGGCGCCGACTACTCCCTTATTCTGGTAGTATTCTATTCGCAATTCTAAAGAAGAATGCGGATGAAGGGATTTGAACCCCCACGGTTGCCCGCCAGCTCCTAAGGCTGGTGCGTCTGCCAGTTCCGCCACATCCGCATGATCTCCGATAGGAACCCATTATAACGTGTTTGAGAAGAATTGTCAATCACAGGATTCTCTCAATAAAAACAGCTTCCCGTCACTATGCCCATACCATTCCATGTTATATTTCATTTTTCTGGTATATTTTCATATAATTGTATTTTTTTCAAATTATTTATTGACTTTTTGCAGCTATCCCATTATAATTCCGAACCATAAGCAACGGCGCATGGAGAGGGACGCTTCTCCGGCGCCGTTTTTTTGACCGCTTCCTGCCCTGGGGATTCGAATCCAGGAACGCGGATCTTTGAAAAAAGAGGAGGATTATCTATGTATGCTTCAGTTGATGTTATTTGGACCCTGATCGGCGCGGCACTTGTATACTTCATGCAGGCCGGTTTCGCCCTCTGTGAGGCAGGAATGACCCGTGCAAAAAATACGGGCAATATTTTAATGAAGAACCTGATGGATTTCTGTATCGGAACTCCGGCTTACTGGTTTATCGGCTTCGGAATCATGTTCGGAAGTTCGGCTCCGCTGATCGGCGGTTTTGATCCGTTCATCCGTGGAACTTACGATTTTGGCTCCCTTCCGACGTTCTGTTATGTGATCTTCCAGACCGTCTTCTGCGCGACGGCTGCAACGATCGTCTCCGGCTCCATGGCGGAGCGCACAAACTTCAAGGCTTACTGTGTATACAGCGCTTTGATCTCCCTGTTCATCTATCCGATCTCCGGTCACTGGATCTGGGGCGGCGGCTGGCTGGCACAGCTCGGCTTCCATGATTTCGCCGGAAGTACCGCGGTCCACATGGTAGGCGGCGTCACCGCATGCATCGGCGCGAAGATCCTTGGACCGAGAATCGGAAAGTACGATAAAAGCGGAAAAGCACACGCGATCCCGGGACACAACCTGACAGCCGCGGCGCTCGGCGTTTTTATTCTCTGGTTCTGCTGGTTCGGCTTCAACGGCGCAAGCACCGTCGCAATGAGCACCGATGAGGACATGATCAGCGCAAGCCTGATCTTCATGAACACAAATCTGGCAGCCGCTGTCTCCACCTGCACCGTCATGATCTTCACATGGTTCCGCTACAAAAAACCGGATGTGTCAATGTCCTTAAACGGCGCTCTGGCCGGTCTTGTTGCCATCACTGCCGGCTGCGACGTGGTATCCCAGGTGGGCGCTTTCTTTATCGGCATCGCCGCTGGTTTCCTCGTTGTTCTCTCCGTTGAATTCTTCGATAACGTTGCGAAGATCGATGACCCGGTAGGCGCGATCTCCGTCCACGGCGTATGCGGCGCTGCCGGAACTCTTTTAACCGGACTCTTCGCCGTTGACGGCGGTGTCCTCTACGGCGGCGGATTCCATTTCTTCGGTGTGCAGCTTCTCGGAGTTGTCTCCGTCATCGCCTGGGTCGTTGTCACCATGACCATCATTTTCCACATCATCGACCGTGTCATCGGTCTCCGCGTTCCGGCTGAAGTCGAGATCGACGGTCTCGATTTCCATGAACATGGTCTCGTGAGCGCATACTCCGGCTTCACCATCACCGATGTATCTACCGGAATGGAGATCAACAGCAATACGGATCTCGGCGAAGATGACTACTCCAAGGCAACTCCGAAACAGCTTGAAAAGTCTGTGCCTGTTGTCCGCACCGACCATGTAGGCGGAACATCCACCGGCATGTACTCCGTATGCATCATCGCGAAACATGCGAAATATGAGGCACTGAAAAATGCCCTCAACGAACTCGGCGTCACCGGCATGACCGTCACACAGGTCATGGGCTGCGGCATCCAGAAAGGCGCAGGCGAAAAGTACCGCGGCGTTGAGATGGACATCAATGTTCTACCGAAGATGAAGGTGGAGGTCGTTGTCGGAAATATTCCTGTGGAGAAGGTGATCGAGACCGCGAAGAAAGCGCTTTATACCGGTCATATCGGCGACGGCAAGATCTTCGTTTACGAGGTCATGAAGGTCGTCAAGGTCCGCACCGGTGAAGAAGATCTGTACGCTTTGAATGATGTGGAATAAGATCTGAATATATTTTTAAGAAAACGCCGGGCATCTGAAGATAGATGTCCGGCGTTTTTTCGTTGATGTATATCGGAACAAGTTCCAGGCTGGCTCTATGGTTGCCAGAGGATCCTCCTAGACGTACTGTTTTCATTACTGTTTGTCATAATTATCAAGGAAATTGTAGGTCCAGTCTCCCTTATGATAACCGATAACGGTCTTTAAGTTGATGTTGTGAACACTGTTGAAGATGTTCATGTCGATGGTATCGCAGCGCTTTCTGAGCTCCGCGATCAGCTCCTTCATCTCGTCGCGCTTGGATCCCTTTTCGCCGCCGCAGGTCGCGCAGCGCTCGGTGAAGCGGCAGGCGCACTGGATAAAGTGGAGGTGGTTGTAGTCTCTCCACGCCTTGATATCCGCCTCGCGGACCATGTACATCGGGCGGATCAGCTCCATGCCCTCGAAGTTCTTGCTGTGGAGCTTCGGCATCATAGTCTCGACTTTTCCGCTGTATAACATGCCCATGAGCGTCGTCTCGATCACGTCATCGAAATGATGGCCCAGGGCGATCTTGTTGCAGCCAAGCTCCTTCGCGTGGGAGTAGAGGTAGCCGCGGCGCATTCTCGCGCAGAGGTAACACGGGCTCTTGTCCACATCGGCAACGATGTTGAAGATATCGCTGTCGAACACGTTGATCGGGATTCCGAGGAGCTTCGCGTTGTTTAAGATGATGTTCCAGTTGTCCTCGTTGTAGCCCGGATTCATCACAAGGAATACAAGGTCAAACTTCACTTTTCCGTGAAGCTGCAGCTCCTGGAGAAGCTTTGCCATTAACATCGAGTCTTTTCCGCCGGAAATGCAGACCGCGATCTTATCGCCTTCCTTAATTAACTGATAGTCATGAACGCCTTTTGTGAACCGTCTCCAGATGGATTTGCGGTATTTTGTAATGATGCTGCGCTCGATGGCTTTTGTGCGCTCCGTGACCTCTTCCTCGTTCATGACCATCATAGACAGGGACAGGCGTAAGAAGGAACGGTATCCGCCTTCCACGCTTCCGGCATCAAAACCGGCATCGCTCAAAAGTTCCGCAACATACAGGCTTTTATTTCCCGTATGGCAGAGCACCCAGACCGGTTTGTCCTTCGGGATCGCCGCGAGAAGTTTTCCGACATTTACGCCCTCTTCCCAGGCTTTTCCCTCACCGATGGTGCCGGATTCCATGTCCGCCTCCTCCGGGTTTTCCAGGTATTCCACCAGTTTGTCCTCCGGAATATTTAAGGCGGCGTCCATGGACCCCTTTTTATATTCCTCCGCCGGACGGATATCGATGATCGTCCGGTCGAAGGTCCTTCCATTGATCAGCTCTGCGGCTGTAATCGTCTTAATCATTCTTTTCTATTCTCCCAATCTCTTACTTTCCCATGATTTCCTGCAGCATGTATACACGGTTGAACGGGAATGAGAAGTAATATCCGTCCGCGAAGTCTTCCACCATCTTCATGACTTCCTTCGCAAGCTGGATTCCCGCTGCCTCGCCTTCCTTACGGCTGGCTTTCTCCGGATATCTGGCAACAATCTCATCCGTCACGTTGACGCCCGCGATCTCATTTTTCATGAACATGGCGTTCTTTCTGCTGATGAGCGGCATGATTCCGCAGAGAATCTTCGCGCCTGTCTCGTCCTTGATCCGGCGCAGTCTCGCCGCGTCCTCCTCCGTGAATACCGGCTGGGTCAGGAAGAATTCCGCTCCCTCTTCCAGCTTTTTCCTCACGCGTCCGATCTCCACATCCAGGTTCTTTCTTCCCTGGTTGATAGCGCCGCCGTAGCAGAGCGGGTTCTTCGCGAAGACGTCCTCGTTCATCTCTTTCGCGATCTTCATGAGACCTGTGGAGTCGGAGTTGAACACCGCCTTCACGGTCTGTCTCGCTGTGGACGGGATCGGATCGCCGGTAATAATTAAGAAGTTATGGATATCGTTGATGGACGCTCCCAAAAAAAGGGACCGCATGGCGATAGCATTCCGGTCACGGCAGCAGATATGCGGCATCACATCGAGACCTGTGACCTGGCGAACCTTGCTTGCCATGAGAACAGAATCCACTCTCGTACGTCCTGACGGGGAATCCGGGAATGTGAGGACATCTACGCCCGCGTTCTTTAAAAGGTGCGCAGACTCTAAAAGCTTCTCATCATCCGCGTCGAATGGCGGGGCAAGTTCCACCGCGATGAGCTTCTTCTGCTTTCTGTTTCCGTTTTCATCGTAGAGGAATCCGTGTCTCTGGACATGTTCCCTGGAATCTCCGTTTTCTGTCTCTGTATCCGGAACGATCTTCTCCAACATTCCGTTCTGGGCGGACATGCTCTTGATAAACTCCGGCGCCGTTCCGCAGCATCCGCCGAGAATATCCGCTCCCAGCGCCTGAAGTTCCTTCATCTTCTCCGCAAAGTACTCCGGTGTGTTTCCAAACTGGAGTTTATTTCTCGTCAGTGTCGGATATCCCGCGTTCGGGATCGCAAGAAGGAACTTATCCCCAGGGCGTCCCGCTTTTTCCAGGATCCGGCACATGTGGGCCGGACCGACACCGCAGTTTAATCCTACAACGCTGATCTCCGGAACAGCCGCAGCATCCGCCAAGAGGCGCTTCGCGCTGAGCCCCGCCGCGCTGTAGCCGAACTGGTTCACCGAGAAGGAGACCATGATGAACATGTCATATTCCGCGCTGATCTTTTTGATCGCCGGGAGAATTCCATCGAGATCCGCAAAGGTCTCAAAATCCAGGATCCGGACTCCGGACTCCGCGAATGTCTTCGCGATCTCATAATATTCCTCCGAAGCCGCCTTCGCGTCCTCCGCCCCGCTCACCGGGATCGGACCGATATCGCCTGCAATCCAGGCCTCTTTTCCGTCCACTGCCGCCTTCGCGATCTCCACTGCTGCCTGGATATTCTTCTTCACCTCAGAAAAACTCTCCTGCAGTGTCTCCGTGTTCGCCGCAAAGGTATTCGTGCGGATCAGCTTTGCGCCTGCCTCAAGGTATTCTTCGTGGATCTCTTTTACCTTTTCTGAATCAGAGATATTTGCGTATTCCGGGATATCCTGAGTCTGGTATTTCGCCGCAAAATAGATTCCGAAGGCGCCGTCGGTGATGAGGTTGGTTGTTTTCAGATATTCTCGTAAATTCATGTGCATGTCCTCCTGGGGGTATCAGCTTTTATGGGGTAGTCTGACATTCTGACATATTTATATAGAAAAACCGGACCTCTGAAATTCAGAGATCCGGCAATTCATAAGAAGAGCGGGTGATGGGAATCGAACCCACGTATCCAGCTTGGAAGGCTGGTGTTCTACCATTGAACTACACCCGCGTATAAGTAATGAGAGGCAACTGATGACATCGAAAGTTTTTCGTTGGGAGCTTGCTCACATAAGAAAAAATTTCTATGTCAGCAGTTATCGCCGTTGCAAACGGCGATTATGGAGCGAAGCTCCATAATACCTCGGAGTCATCCTCACCAGTACCTCTAGTGCCCAAAGCTGGAATCGAACCAGCGACACGAGGATTTTCAGTCCTCTGCTCTACCAACTGAGCTATCTGGGCGCATAAATTCGGAAACACAGAGGAAAGGTAATAAATTTACGAAGAAAATTCCGTTGGGAGCTTGCTCACATAAGGAATTTTATTTGGAAATTTATTCGTTGATTTGTATTTACAAATCAACGGACATCTCGGGAACGCAGTTTCCGAGACGGGCTTTCCGCAGCTCGCCAAGAACTACTCGTTCCAACTTGGGCTTTCCGAGCTCCCTCGTTCCTAAATAATGGGCGGAGGTGGATTCGAACCACCGAAGCAAGTTGCAGCAGATTTACAGTCTGTCCCCTTTGGCCACTCGGGAATCCGCCCATATCATTCTGACAAGTCAAAATGATACCATACATTAATTCAAAAATCAAGCAGTTTTTATATATAAATGCAGTGAAATACAGCGTTAAACTCTCCTGCCGCGGCTATTATCCGCCTACACAGCCGTCCGCGCAATAAAGATCATCGCCCCATTCCCCGGAACTTCCGCCTCCATCACGCCGTCCACCACCGGATATTTCACGCTTCCGGCATTATACCGCTCCGCGTCCGTGAGCATCACGCGCTCCATCGCGTCGCAGTCCACTTCCGCTTCCCATACCGGGATCCGTACTTTCTGGGCATAGTCCTCGCTGTTCACCGCAACGACGCCCTGCCCATCCGCGTCAAATCTTCCATATGCGATCACGCCGTTCTCCGCAAGCAGTGGCTTCAACGCCCCGCGCCTGAACGCCGGAGTCCTGTTCCGGATTCCCGTCAGATACCGGTGAAATTCTGTGAGCTCCAGATCTTCCTTTCCCCAAGGAAATGTTCTCCGATTATCCGGGTCCGTCCATCCGCAGACGCCCGCCTCATCTCCATAATAGATCGTCGGTGCCCCCGGCCATGTCATCTGGATCACAGCGCCGGAGCGGAATGTACCATAATTAATGCCTTTTTCCGCCTTCTCCGCGTCCTCCGGCTTGTAAAGCCGTCCCACCACGCGGTTCGTTCTCGTGAGAAACCGCGAATGGTCATGGTTTGAAAGCTCATTCATCGCCGCGTAGAGGGATCCCGTCTGCATCCGGCTCATATTTGAAAGCATGGAGCACATAAATGCCTGACTGTTGTGGAGCAGATGATCGTCCTTCCGCTCGCTGTGTTTTTCAAGACCCGTGAGGAACCATGAAACCGGCTCCATGAACGCGTCATAGTTCATCACCGTATCCCACTGGTCCCCGGAAAGCCATGATGCGGCATCCCCGTAATGTTCCGCCAGAATCAGTGCGTCCGGGTTCGCCTCCTTCACAGCCTTTCTGAAATCTCTCCAGAACTCGTGATTCATCTCCGGCGAATGTCCGAGATCCGCCGCCACGTCAAGCCGCCATCCGTCAATGGAATAAGGCGGGGAGAGCCAGCGTTTCGCGATGTCCAGCACATACCGGTACAGCTTTTCCGATCCCTCGTAGTTCAGCTTCGGCAGCGTGTTATGTCCCCACCATCCCTCGTAGGAACCGTTGTCCGGCCAGCCGTTCTTGTCCCCGAACTGGAAGAAATCCCGGTACGGGCTGTCCGCCGTCAGGTATGCCCCCGTCTCATAGCCGCCGTCCTGCTCGTAGATCTTCTCCCGGTCCATCCATTTGTTGAAGGAACCGCAGTGGTTGAACACGCCGTCCAGGATGATCCGCATGCCCCGCTTATGAACTTCCTGCACAAAACGGGCAAAAAATTCATCGCTGGCCGCCAGATTCTCCCTGGCAGAAGTCCGCACGGAATACCGTTTCGCCTTGCTGTTATCCGTGGCATTCTCATCCACCAGCGCGCCCTCATCCTTCACGATCACGCCGTAATGCGGATCGATATGCTCATAATCCTGACAGTCATATTTATGGTTCGACGGGGAGACAAATACCGGATTCAAGTAGAGGACTTCCACCTTCAGGCTCTGAAGATAGTCCAGTTTATCCCAGATTCCCTGGATATCGCCGCCGTAAAACCGGTCCACGTCAAGAACCGACAGCCGCTCATCCCATTTATCCACCTTCGTCACCGGGAAACCGATGTATACATACTCATCTCCCAGAACGTCGTTCGCCGGATCTCCGTTGTTGAACCGGTCCACGAAGATCTGGTACATCAGGGCACCTTTCGCCCACTCCGGTACATGGAATCCCGGCGTGATCACAAAGGGCGCATCCATGCCGCCCACCTCCAAGACGCCGAGACGGTTGTAATGACAGACCTCGCTGCCCTTTACGATTTCAAAATCATATCTAAACGGGATCTCCCCCACTAAAATCTCAGTCTCATAGAAATCGAATCTTCCGACCGATTCCGTTTTCTCAAGTTCCAGCCGACCGCTCTCTTCCCGGCTTCCGGCATCACGGATCACCGCATACACATGATCCACATCCCCGGCCCCGGTCCGAAACCTCAGTCTGACTTTCTCCCCGCACTCCGGCTCTTCCGGGATGCGGTACTCTTTTGTCCCATCACTGAAAAGTGCCGCCTTCAACATGCTGAATGGCCTCCTTATTGGTCTGAAACAGCTGCCCTATGAACACGCAGCCGCGTCATCAGTCTCTATTTCATTCATTTTCATTCACAAGTGTATTATACAGGATTGTATTCCCGTTTGCACGTTTTTTCTGAGAATTCATACCACCAGACCTGCCAGATTATCCGCTGAACCTTTTGCCCACCAAAAATCAGAAAGACCTGAAACATGCCCCTTTAACCGGAGCAGATTTCCAGATCTTTTGTCTAAAAAAGGGCAGAAAGAAAGCCAGCGGGGGGAACCACTGGCTTTCTTCCGGAAAAGGTATTATGTCTCTTATGGGGTATAGCAAAAACTATATAATGTATTGGGGGGTTACGAGTAGTAATATAGCATAGGAACCCGGATAAGTGTGCACAAACATTCAAAAACATCAAATATTTTTTTGTATAAATTGCCACAGACCCATTTCCTTTTGTGCATTTTTGTTATTTTAAGCAAAAATCGACGTTTAACTGCATTTCTTTTGCACAAACGTCGATTTACTTAAGTTTCTAAAGTTTTGTTTACTCCGCGTCTTCTGTTTTTCCCTCGGGATCCCCAAATAGGCTGTCAAACTCTTCCTGACCGATCTTCTCCTTCTCGATCAGCAGCGCTGAACACTTATGGAGAATATCCTCATGATCCAGGATGATCTGTTTCGCCTTCGCGTAGCACTCGTCGATGATCCGCTTTACCTCGCTGTCGATATCGGAGGCAACACGCTCACCGTAGGATCTCGTATGAGCCAGATCTCTTCCGATGAATACCTCGTCATCATCGCTGCCGTAGTTGATCATTCCGAGCTTCTCAGACATACCGTACTGGGTCACCATCGCCCGGGCGATGGCAGATGCCTGCTTGATATCCTGGGACGCGCCGGTGGTCACATCGCCGAAGATGATCTCCTCCGCGATACGTCCGCCGAGGGAAACCATGATAGTCTCAAGCATCTTGTTCTTCGTGTTGAACATCTCGTCCTTCTCCGGAAGCGGCATTGTGTATCCGGCCGCGCCCATGCCGGTCGGGATAATGGAGATCGTGTGGACCGGACCAACATCCGGGAGTTCATGGAACAGGATCGCGTGACCTGTCTCATGGTAAGCCGTGATCTTCTTCTCTTTCTCGGAGATCACCTTGCTCTTCTTCTCAGCACCGATTCCAACCTTGACGAATGCCTGCTCGATATCAGCCTGGAGAATATAGCGGCGGGACTGCTTTGCAGCGAGAATTGCCGCCTCGTTTAAGAGGTTTTCCAGATCCGCACCGGTAAATCCGGCTGTGGTCTGTGCCACCTTCGCTAAATCTACATCGTCGCCCAGCGGCTTTTCCTTGGAGTGGACCTTTAAGATCTCTTCACGTCCGCGGATATCCGGTTTGCCGACTCCGACTTTACGGTCGAAACGGCCCGGTCTCAGAATCGCCGGATCCAAGATGTCCACACGGTTTGTCGCCGCCATAACGATAATTCCTTCATTGACGCCAAAACCGTCCATCTCAACAAGGAGCTGGTTTAAGGTCTGCTCGCGTTCGTCATGTCCGCCGCCCATACCGGTACCGCGGCGTCTTGCAACGGCATCGATCTCATCGATAAAGACGATACACGGTGCGTTCTTCTTCGCGTCCTCGAAAAGATCGCGGACACGGGATGCGCCGACACCGACGAACATCTCAACGAAGTCAGAACCGGAGATCGAGAAGAACGGAACGCCCGCCTCACCGGCAACGGCCTTCGCGAGAAGTGTCTTACCGGTTCCAGGAGGTCCAACTAAGATCACGCCTTTCGGGATTCTCGCGCCCACGTCGGTATATTTCTTCGGGTTCTTTAAGAAATCAACGATCTCTTCCAGTTCTTCTTTCTCCTCCTCAAGTCCTGCGACTTTTGAGAAGTTTACGGAGTTTGTCCGGCTCATCTTCGCGCGGCTCTTTCCAAAATTCATCATCTTGGAGTTTCCGCCGCCGCCCCCGCCGAGTCTCGCGTTCATGAACATAAACATGAACATGATCACAACAGCGCTGAGCGCAACCGGGATAATGACGGACATCAGGTAATTCTCCTGGGGGACATTCTCCACGGTATAGTCGATAGAGTTTTCCTGGAGAAGTTTTTCTGCTTCTTTTACATCAGATACCGCCACAACTGCCCGGTCTCCGCTTTTCAGCAATATATCCAAGGTTCCGGTCGGCGGCTGCTGGTTCTGATTGATGTCTACGGATTCAATGGTCTTATTCTCGACGGCCACCATAAATTCCTGGTGGGTCATCTCCTGGCTGAATAAGCTCCCCTGGCTCGTCAGGCTTGACGCGAAGGTGATAAGCGCGATCACAAGCAGGACAAGACCAAGTCCGCGGAACTGTTGGTTCTGTTTCAACTTGGGGTGCCTCCTTACTGCTGCTCCACAACGCCGATGAACGGAAGGTTGCGGTATTTCTGGTCATAATCGAGGCCATAGCCTACAACGAACTCATCCGGGATCGTAAAGCAGGTGTAATCAACCTTGACCTGTTTCTTTACGCGGCGCTCCGGTTTGTCGAGCAGCGTGCATAAGTGGATGGAATTCGGATTTCTCTTGTGTAAAATATCAATCAGGTACGCAAGTGTGCGTCCGGAGTCGATAATATCTTCCACGATCAGGACATTCTTGCCCTCAAGCGGCTGATCCAGATCTTTGACGATCTTTACAACGCCGGAGGACTCTGTGCCGCTGCCGTAGCTGGACACAGACATGAAGTCCAGTGTTACCGGAACGGTAAGGCGCTTTGCAAGCTCACATGTAAAGAACACGCCGCCCTTTAAGATACAGATCAGGTGAACTTCTTTTCCCTCATAATCCTTATTGATCTGATCCGCGATCTCCTTGATGCGCTTGTCAACTTCTTGTTCATTTAATAATACGCGAATTTTATCAGCCATGGTTTTCTCCTTTGCAATTCCAGATGTCTGCCTGTCTGCCGTCTTCCGGCTGTTCTCCCCCACCAGGCAGGATCACCTCCGCCTCCAGGATGCGCTCAGTCTCATCTGTTATTTTATAATAATCACTGATTCGGTATCCGACTACCCATAATACATGGTCTCCGTCCGCCAGGACCGGGATCCGGTCCCGCTCGTTTTCCGGGATCTTTTCATCGATCATAAACCTGCGGAGTTTCTTTTTTCCGCCGCCGGAAAGCGTGAGATAATCCCCATTTTTCCGGAATCTTATGGATAATCCAACGTTTATTTTATCATAGTCAAACCATTTCGTATACTGGTTTTTCGGAATTTCCAGTTCTTTTTTCCGTGGGATGGTATGGAGGCGGATGAATGCAGGATCCACACTCAACCTCTCATCCATATCCGTTTTCAGTCTGATTTCTTTTTCAAGATCACCTTCGCTCTCCCATTTCTGTCTCAAATCAGATATTTTATCTGAGCTTCTGTTTTCCTGGGTTCGCACAATCTCCAAACTATCATACCCCCGCACCGCCCGCAGACCGTAAGGCAGGTTTACGGTCTGTCCGCCGCCCGGGCCTGAAAGTTCCATCACGGAGCGGATGTGGCGCTCGGTGATGTCTTTTGCTTTTCCTGCGGCGTTTAGGATCATGCGGCGGACGATGTAAGTTTTCAGAATCTCGGGCTGAGCATCGAAAATTTGGGTACTGATTTTTGTATATGTTTCCATATCAACTTCCATCAATTTCAAATTCTGATCTGCTGCATGCCCATTCCCAGATTTTTTTTCTCCATTTTTTTGATCCGGCTGCTTAATTTCTCTGTTTTTTAAGCAGCTTTCTTTCAGGATTCGCTCCGCTTCCATCTCAAAATACACATCTGCCTGCGCCGCGAACTCCGACACCGCCAGAATATGCTCTGCTGCCCGGCTGTTGATATTCTCTGTCACCCAAGGCAGAAGTTCATTTCTGATCTTATTCCGCGTGTAGTCATTTTCCTTATTTGTGGAATCTTCGCACCAGGAAAGTTCCTGTTCTTTTAAGTATTCCTCAATTTCTTTCCGCGAAACACACAATAGCGGTCGAATAATATTCTCCCGAACCGGTCGGATTCCGGAAAGTCCGGCGAGTCCGCTTCCACGGAACAAATTCAAAAGCACGGTCTCCGCATCATCGTCCTCATGATGTGCGACAGCGATCTTCGCGCATTGATACTTTTTCGCAGTCTCTCCCAGATGCTGATATCGCAGGATTCGCCCGGCTTCTTCGCCAGATAAACCATGTTCTCCGGCATATTCTTCCACTTTCTCATGCGCCACGATGAGCGGAATATTTAACCGCTCACAGAGTTCCGCCACGAACCGCTCATCCCTGTCCGCCTCCGCGCCGCGGATCCCGTGATTCATATGAAACGCAAAGACTTTGATTCCAAGCTCCGCCGCCATCTCATGCAAAAGCAGAAGCAGACACACCGAGTCCGCGCCGCCGGACACCGCCGCCAGAACGCCGTTTCCACGGTCTGTCATATGATTTTTTCGTATAAAGCCAAGAACTTTCTGCCGAAACTTGTTTCTTTTTACATCTGCTTTCGCTTCCATCTTTCCTGTCATTTTCTTCTCCGCTATTTTCTCTGTAAACACATCCAAAATCCCTGTATTTTCCTAATTACCATTTAAACCTTTTACAAAGAGATTTGTATGTATCCGGTTACTTTCTCCACAAAGCTCTATACTTTCGTAATGTTTATCCACACGTCCTATTTTTCTTATCCACCGGGCGGGCACAACTTATCTCATCCATAAATTCCGCCAACCAGCACCGTCATATCATCTCTCGGCTCCCCCTCAAAGGACAGCGCGAATGTCAGGATCATCTCCGCCGTCTCCTGCACCCCCGCGTCGGGCAAACCGTCCAAGAATTCCCGAAACACCTTCTCTTTTTCCACTCCCGGCATGGCATCGAGAACTCCGTCGCTGACCATAATGATCTTATCTCCATCCCAGAGTTTCCTCGAGATCATCACCGGGTCCACCGGATTCAGCACCCCCGCCGGGACTGTCTCCGACTCCAGTACCTCCGCCTCGCCGCCAGACTTCCGGTCCGGCAACAAAAACGATGCCGCCGCCCCAAGCTTCATCATCTCCAGCACTCCCGTATAGAGATTCACCAGCCCCAGATCCATCGTCGCCGGACGGTCTCCCATTCCGTTCAGCAAAAGTACCGTATTGATCAGCTTCAGCGTAGATCTCGTCGAAAATCCCGTATCCAGAAGCTGTTCCGCCAGCTCCATGACCCGCTCACTGTCGGCTCCCGCCGCCGGTCCGCTTCCCATTCCGTCGGAGAGACTTAACGCTACCTGGCCCGGCAGCGTATTTCGAAACATGTAATTGTCCCCGGAGACCTCTTCCCCGTCCTTCGGCGTCTTCGCGCTCCCGATCAGCAGCCGGTAACTCCCTTTTTCGATCAGCCGCGTCATGGACGATTTCCGCGTGATCAGCGTCTTTCCGTTTCTTGCCGGTACAAACTCCGCACCGGTAGCCTGTCCAAAGAGCGCCGCAGCGTCCTTCACCGTCACACATCTGCCATTGGCTGTCCGTGCCGTGAGGAATGCCTCGCGATGTCCATCCCCATATTTCAACACAAGGAGATCTTCCAGCGCGATCCGGCGTTTCCGGAATGTCATCCGTACCGCCGGAAGCAGCGTCTCCGTCACATCCGCCGCCTGTTCCATCTGACCGGAAAATTCGCCTAAGATTCCTGCCATCTCCTCAAACTGCAGCATAACCGCGTCCCGGCTTTCCAGAAAGCGGTTCTTCCAGGCCAGGTTCATCGTGGACCGCCCGAGACTTCTATTTAATTCCCGCAGATAATCCGTCTTCTTCCGGCACCGGTCCAGGAATTCCCTGGGCATGTCCGGGTATTCCAGAGCGCCTTTTTTCTCGAAGGAACGAAGCAGATAATAAAGAAAGTAGTTCTCCCCGTCCTGCTGCCCCAGGCACTCCTGTTTCATCCCGCAGCGGTCGCAGCTCCCGCAGACCATGGACGCCGCCGATTCCAGTGCCGCGATCCCGTCTTCCCTTGAAAGTCCGGGATCTTCGCCGGAATTTTTCATGACCTTCGCGAGCTGTCCCAACGACTCCGAGATCTCCGCCAGTCTCCCCGCCACGTAACCTCCGGCACCGGACAGCTTTCTATGTACCTCCCGATTTCCAAACACAAAAAATCCCTCCTAACCTGCGTACCCTGTCACAAAGACCGTTCCGATCTCCATGACCAGCTTAAACGGCGCAGAATACGCCATTTTATTATATGCAGGCAGGCGGGAAATATTTGTCGGATTCCCGTATTTAGTTTTTAAAAGTTGATGACATAATATGCGTTTATTCGAACCGAACATTTATAAACCGCCGATTCTCGATATTCCTGATACCGAACCCATCAGTCCGGTCCAAAAGCTGTAGCTTTTGAGCCATTTTTAATTTCCGCTTCACTGCAGCCTCGAGTCCTGATACGAACTCAATTATTTTGTTAAGGTTTTAGTTGAAACTTTCGCTGGCATCGCGACTCTAGTTTGACTCATCAGCCTTAAAGAGAATCTCATCTTTATTTACAAGCCCCAGCTTCTCCTTTGCGACCTTCTCAACATACTGCTTCGTCTGGACATACACTCGGTACTCCTCGAGTTCCGCAGCTCTCGCTTCTTCCTTTGCGAGAGTTTTCTCAAGCGCCTGTTCCCGCGCCTGATATTCCAGATTGCGTTCTCTCAGGGAAGCTCCGCCAATGTGGACAACAACAGCAAGACTCGCTACAACTGCCGTAATTCCAATCAACGCCATCCGGTTGCCCAGACTGTTTTTCGATCTTCTTTTATTTCGTCTGTTCCGGTTTTCTCCCATGATTCCTCGCTTCCTTCTGGATTTTTCCGTCCCGTTTTGACAAACTACATGTAAAAAATGCTCTGCGCGTTCATGACCATTATCACGATATCGATGACACGCCGAACAGTCCGTTTTTTCTATATTTCCGACTGCGCTTTTTCCTTATATTTCAAGGCAGTCTTTCTTTTAATTCTATACCATTTTCTCAGCTTTTTCAATAGGCGGAACACATTCCGGCTAACGATCTTATCATAAAAAATCATGCCGAAGAACACACATGCGATGATGTACGCCCGGACGATCCCGCTGTTCTCAAAATACAAGAGCAGAAACGCCATGACTGCCGCGTAGATCCAGTAAAAAAAGTCCTCGATCCCCGTCCATAGACGCCCGTGGGGAATAAAAAAGCGGAACAGCCGCAGGCAATCATAACTCACCATCAATACACAGCCCAGCGCCACGCTCATAACCACCAGGCGGACTTCCAGGGCAAGATAAGGACTCACAGAACACCTCCAAATATCAGACTATCTGCTTATTTCCACTTTCATGATCTTAATTTTCCTGTCACATTACCTGCTTCTGTACTTGCCCAAATTCTTTTCGCCGCATAATTTTCTGCACTCGCCCAAATTCTCTTTCCCTTCGAAAGCCTACAGCCCCTGTTCCCCCACTACTTAAATAATTTCACCCAAAATGATCCCCCGCTCTTCGTACCGCCCCCCGCCGAATACACAAGGCTGTCCGTCTTCCCCTCAATATCGATCTCACCCTTTTCCAGACTCAGCCGGTTCACATGGAGGTCTTTCCCCTTGATGGTCAGAAGTCCCATGTCCGTGTCCAGCACGATAGTATTCTCATCAAAGGAGATCACATCCAGAATCCCCGTAAGATTTCCCTGATTCCGATTATTCAAAACGATCTTATGCGCCATCCCCGGATTCTCTTCCATAAAAACCTCCTATATATAAATATGTTTTAAATATATGAAGCAGAAAGAATTTTATGCGATTTTCACTTTCGGTATATTGAAATACATTTTTGCATATGCTATAATGTCCGTAACCAAAAAAGAGATTGTATCCATGTGGTGCAAAAGCGAAAACCCCAGAGAATGGCCTCTCTGGGGTTTTCATTTGGGCTAATTGTCACTGTCGTTTCCGTCTAACCACTTGCAAATGTAGTATGCGATCACACTTGCCATAACGGAAACCAAAAAAGAGATTATCAACTCCAAGCAGCGCACCCCCTTTCTGTTGCCAGATTGGGTGTGACAACGAGTCGATTATATCATATCTATTCAATTGAATCTATGGACTCCGGTATAAAAAACCTCACTAGTTTCTTCAACTGTGAGGTTTCTCTTAAATATATTCAAACATTTCCTTCGTATCTTCCTTGCGGATCGTCTCCTGCACGCTGGTCACGCGGACCTTTACGGCTTTCGTTCCGAACGCGACTTCGATCACGTCCCCGACCTTGACTTCCGTGCTTGCTCTCGCTACCTTGTCGTTCAGCATCACACGGCCGCTGTCGCAGGCCTCGTTTGCCACGGTTCTGCGCTTGATGATACGGGATACTTTCAGATATTTGTCTAACCGCATAACTGCTCCTTTTTTCGCGGCTCTGTCGCCGCCGAAACTCCTGCTGCCCGCCTGCACCGGCGAACGTCCTCGGAAACAATTACCCCCTCCGCAATACGCATATCACGGAGGGG
>CAVIYT010000127.1:0-8391 GCA_963646925.1 Paludibacteraceae bacterium | reverse complement strand
ACCCTGATCCCTAAGGTTATGGAAGAAATATACCGGAATCAGGATAACAAAAATATCCGTTTCCAGTTTATCGAAGATACCTCCTACGATATCTCGGAGCTGTTAAAAAACAGGAAAATTGACCTTGCTTTCACAACAACCAGAAACGACTGGGCGGAATCGATTACGATCATGAAGCAGCCGCTGTATCTGGCTGTTCCGCTCGGCCATCCACTTGCCAAATATCCCTCCGTCACATTTGCTGACTATATGAACGAACCCCATATCGTTCTCGACAAGGGTTCTAGTCTCCGCACCCAGTTCGATGATTCCTTCCGGGAACGTGGTGCTATCCCGAATATTGTTTTTGAGGTACATGGATGCAATGCTGCGCTCCAGTATGTCGCATTGAATTTCGGTGTTTCGATTCTGCCGACAATTCCGGCGATGAAAACGGAACGTGTCGCTGCAATTCCGATTGCGGAGAGCGGGAAAGAATTTGTCCGCACGGTATATCTCACCTGGAACCGAAACACCACGCTTCTTCCGGTCGTCCAGAATGTAAGAAATCTGATTGCCGAAAAATTTGCGATCTCCACGCTGTAATCGGCATTTCCTGTCACGAAAAAGAACACAGCTCACCTTTTAACGGGTAAGCCGTGTTCTTTTTCACAAGGTAGGTAGGATATTCAAATTCTACAGATATTTTGAGATCAGAGTCTTGTACTCGTCAACACCGATAAATTTCAGGTACTCGTTGAACTGCATAACCTTTCCTGTGTATCCCTCGTCTGTTCCATTCTCCTGGATATACTGGAGGATAGACATGGTTGCCGCAACATTTGCGAACAGGCAGCTCATCGGGAATGTGATGATCTTGTAGCCTAATTTTCCGCAATCAGCGGCTGTCATGCCGTCGTTGATTCCCTTGTTTGCGTAAAGTCCAAGATGGATCGGGCCATTTACACGGGACGGAAGCGCCTCTAACTCTGCTCTTGTCTTCGGGAGGATCTTAACCATGTCAGCACCGGCCTCCATGTATGCGTTCGCACGCTCGATCGCTTCCTCGAACGGAGCGTCCGTTCTTGCGATGATCACAAGGTCTTTGTCCTTTCTTGTGTCAACAGCTGCGCGGATCTTACCGATCATCTCCTCTGTGCTGACAAGCTCCGGTGCCTTGATAAACGGGCAGTTCGGCGGCTGCTTCTGGTCTTCGATGAATAATCCGCCAACTCCAGTCTTTTCATATTCTTTGATGGTACGGATTACATTCATCGCGCTGCCGTATCCACCTTCTGCGTCTGCGAGGATCGGGATATCCACAGCGTCTGCCATCTTGCTTAAGATGCTGACTGTCTCGTTTAACGCGAGAAGTCCTGTATCCGGCTGTCCAAGAACCGCGCCGTGCATTCCGTAACCGGTCGTTCCTGCTACCTTAAAGCCTGCTGCCTGAATGGCACGTGCGCTCAGCGCGTCGTATGCACATGGAGCAACGAGATAGTCGTTTGTGGCGAGGAGCTCTCTGAGCTTTGTCGTCTGTCTTACCATAAACATATGCCTTCTTTCTTTGTATTTTGCAGCCATTTTTCTGTATCTGCTGCATCTGATGTTTTTTCTTTTATCACGGAATCGTGATGTCTGTCACTCTCCGTTTTGCCCTTTCAGATGTCCCTCATCTGAACTTGGCTTCAGTATAGCCCCAGATCTCCTTTTCGTCCAATACCTGATTTCGATCGCGTTTATAGAGAATTTCTATTTATTTACAACATTCATGATTCTTCTATAATCCTGCCCCAAAATACACCTTTTCACATTCCGCCATTTTATTACACCATTCAGTCTGGTTCTTCATATAAACAGTCTATCGATCCAATAGAACTCTGGTATTGGATTTTTATAAGAAAAGAAGATATGCTTAAGACAGATTAAACATCCCAGAAAGGAGCTTTCAACATGAAATTACCATCTTCCATCACATTATGCGAGGTCGGTCTCCGGGACGGGCTTCAAAACGAAGCGACACTTCTGACGGTCCACGAGAAAGTTGCTCTTCTCCTCGGACTCATCGATGCCGGTTTTAAAGTCATCGAAGTCGGTTCTTTCATGCATCCGAAGGCTGTTCCGCAGATGGCGAACACCGATGAAGTCTACAAAGCGATCGGGGATGTTCCCGGTGTGGAACTCCGTGCCCTGATTCCGAATCTTCGCGGAATCACCCGCGCCATCGACTGCGGATGTAAAAAAGTAAAATTAAATGTGTCCGCCAGCCGCATGCACAACTTAAAGAACCTGAACATGACGCCGGAACAGAGCGTTGCGGGATTCGCATCCTGCGTTGAGGCAGCAAAGGAAAACGGAATCGAGATCTCCGGTTCCATCTCCATGCCATTTGCGTCCCCGTGGGAGGGAAGAACACCTGTAGATGACGTGGACGCGATCATCGAGGCGTATCTGAAGGTGGGGATCAACGAGATCTCCCTCTCCGATGCGTCCGGAATGGCGGTTCCAAACCAGGTCTATGACCTCTGTTCCCATGTACGCTCCGCTTATCCGGAGTGTTCCTGGTGGCTCCACTTCCACAATACCCGCGGCATGGCGATGGCAAATATTCTCGCTGCCATGGAAGCCGGAATGACCCAGTTTGACAGTTCCTTCGGCGGTCTCGGCGGCTGTCCGTTCGTTCCCGGCGCTGCCGGAAATATCTCCACAGAAGACGTTCTTCACATGTGCGAGGAATCCGGTATCGAGACCGGTATCGATATCACGAAGGTCATCGCTCTCTCGAAGGATCTCCGATCACTTCTCGGTCACGACATGGACAGCTACATTCTCCGCGCCGGCCGTTCCAGCGACCTGATTCGTTCCAATCAGTAACTCATCCGCAAGACCTTCTGACGGCAGATCTCCAAATATATGTTTTGTTACATCCTTACCTCAATACCGGGCAGTATGATCTGTCAAAAGATTCCCGCAGCTCTCCTTTTATTATGCTGCGGGATTCTTTTGTTTTTCAATGCAAAATCATATTCTCCGCAAAAATCCTATACCCCCTCGTAGAATCATTGATAAACACATGGAGCACGCCCCTGATGAGTTTTCCGTCCTTGATGATCGGGCTGCCGCTCACGAGTGATTGGCATTATGGACAACATTTCACTGCATACAGTTCATAATTACACTAATCATCATCTCTTTTTCTTCCGGTCTTGATTCAGCAATCATGATTGTAAGGGCAACTAATGTTGAATCCTCTATTTTCTTTTTTCCATCCTCAAACAAAGCAAAGTTCTTATCTAAAAAATACAAAAACATCGTTGCCGCAATTCTCTTGTTTCCGTCAAAAAAACTATGGTTCTTAGTAACAAAATATAAAAGATTCGCTGCCTTTTCTTCCAGCGACTCATACACATCTTTTCCTCCAAAAGACTGATAAATATTACCAATACTTCCTTTGAATGAATCATCTTTTTCCTTTCCAAATAAATCTGATTCATTTCCAAAACGCATATTCTGAATCACATCTACACACTCTTCGTATGAAATAACGTAACTCGCTCCATTTCCTTTTGGCCGTGTCATATTCTGGTGATCATAAGAATCCAGTAGCTCAAGAGCATTGCTGTATTTTTCTATTACAGAGAGCACTTGCTTGCTGTCCAGATCATCTTCCATCCGTTTCATGATCCGTATCACTTCTCCTAATTGTTTAATACGATTATCATTTACGGCATATCCTTTTAATATGTACTGTTTTAAAACAGAGTTGGCCCATCTGCGGAATTCCACACCGCGTTTTGATTTTACTCGATAGCCTACGGAAATAATAACATCCAGCGTGTAAAATGGTACCAGCTGTTTTACTCCATCAACACGCATTTTTTGCGTGTTGTTATCTTTTTCTACTTCATTTTCTGCAAAAACATTGTTGATATGTTTTCGTATGGTTTTTTCATCTCTGCCAAACAATACCGCCATTTGATTAGCACTAAGCCATACCGTCTCACTCTCCACATTCACCGGTAATTTTACCTGCTTATCTTCTGTTTCAAAAATTACAATTTCCTTCTCTCTTTTCATTCAACTCCTCCTTTTTATTTTCTTATTTCAGAGCTGGTTCACAAGCAGTTTCAGAATACATTCCAGTAACGCCTGTGTCCAGCTCCCCTCTGCTCACTTTCTGTAATATTTCTATAAAATCTAAATATCTCTACCATACATTAAAATTAATGGAGCTATTTTAGTTTTACTTCAATGCGAAATCATATTCTCCACAAATATCCCATATCCCCTCGTCGGATCGTTGATGAACACATGGGTCACTGCCCCGATGAGTTTTCCGTCCTGGATGATCGGGCTGCCGCTCATGCCCTGGACGATTCCGCTTGTGAGGTTTAAGAGTTCTTCATCCACGACCCGGAGAACCAGGCCTTTATTTTTCTGCACACTGCCGTAATCCACTTTCTGGATCTCGATCTCGTAGTCTTTTACCTCTCCGGATACGTTGCTTCGGATGTACGCGGTTCCCTTGTGGATATCCTGTCGGAAACCGATGGGGATCGCGTCAGCCTTTATGGAATCGAGAAAATGACGGTTTACGGTTCCGTAGATTCCTTCAGTTGTGTTTTCCGTCACTTCACCTAACTTCGTCCCTTTTCCGTAATAGATCACTCCCGACATAACTCCCGGCTTTCCGGTCTGGCCTTTTTCGATTCCAAGGATCTGGGTCTCGTAGAGTTCACCGCCTTCAATATCCACCAGTTCCCCGGTATCGCTGTCACTGATTCCATGTCCAAGAGCACCGAAATTGCCGTTCATATCCACATAAGTCATTGTCCCGATTCCCTGTGTATCGTCCCGGACCCAGGCGCCAAGTTTGTAACTTCCATCTTCCGCAAGGACCGGAGTCATATCCACCTGGATCTCCCGACCGTCCCGCCGGATCCCGAGAACCAGATTCTTTCCACCTGAGGCGCTCACCGCATCCACCAGGGCATTTTTATCTTCCAGATCTTCTCCGTCCACGGTCTGGATATAGTCTCCAGACTTTAATATCCCGTAAGCCGGTTCCACCACATTCCCCGTATCGTTTGTAACCTGCCCTGTCCCGATCACCATGACTCCTCTGGACTTTAAATAGATTCCCACCGGCGTTCCGCAGGGGATCGCGCAGGATCCGTCCACCACATCCACCTGGATATCTTTCATCCGGATAAGTCCCAGGAACTTCATTCCGATCCGGTAACTTCCCTCATTTTTCCCGTACATGGAGACCGCGTCCGGGCGTTCGATCCTGATCATCCCTTCTGGGATATCCGAAGCGTTCTTTAAGACGACTTCCTCACTTTCACTCTCAAAAGTTACCCCAGGAGGAAGCGCGAAGTGAAAGACCTCTTCTTCATTGACCACCAGATTCAGCTGATCCGGCACTGCGTACCGGATATATACCCAGGAAACCCCCAGAGTAAAGACCAGAGAGATCCAGAATACACGGATCAGGATCCGTCGAAACGACTCTTTTTTCATCATGGCAGCTCCTCCTTTATTGATTCTTTATCTGCACCGCGGCTGCTGCGCCTGCACTGCAGTTTTCTGAAGCTGCCAGCTTCCTTTTTATCGTTTCCACTTTCTCTCGTGGCCATTCCGGTTCATCAGACTTTACCAGAGTATTCTCTGATATCGGATAGTTTCACCACGCCAGGAAATAATATTTTCCGAACTGTCTTTAAATATTTGTCACGGAAACTTCTTCCTGCTTCATGGTGACTAAGAAGGAGAGGCAGCTTTTTTTGCTCCTCTCCTAGTATGTGATCCTTTCCTGTTTTCACCCTGTCAGTTTTTTCTCATTCTGCCGATTCATCCCGCTGCCTGAAGCACCGGTGAATTTACCGCGGAGACCGCCTGTTTATTTTCTGCCGAATCTGCCCCTGCGTCATTTTCGTCCGTGTTCTGCTCTTTTTTATCTTCATTCAACCAGCTCTTCGTCTTCCTCGCCAGCCGTTTCATCTCCTCGGCGTTTTCCCGCACTTTCTCCGTGATCTCTGCTCCGCCCAAGAGTCTTGCAAGTTCGTCCACCTGGTCATTCTCCGAAAGCTTTCTGATCTTCGTCGCGGTCACGCCATTCTCCACCGTCTTTTTGATTTCAAAGTGCGTATCTGACATCGCCGCGATCTGCGGAAGATGGGTAATGCAGAGTACCTGATGTTTTCTTCCGATATAGGACAGGCGCTCCGATACCTTCTGGGCCGTCCGTCCGCTGATACCGGTATCGATCTCATCAAAGATCAGGGTCGGAATATCGTCCGTATCCGCAAGGACTGTCTTGACTGCCAGCATAATTCTTGAGAGTTCACCTCCAGAGGCAACTTCTCCCAGAGGCCTTGGCGGGATACTTCCCGGATTCGTGGAGATCAGAAACTCCACCTCATCGGAACCGTCTGCTGTAAAGTGGTCTGTCCGATGTACATCCACCCGGAACTCCACATGAAGAAAATTCAGGTCCTCCAGTTCCTCCGTGATCCGGCTCTCCAGGATTTCAGCCGCTTTTTTCCTCTCCATTGAGAGACGTCCGCAGAGAAGTCCCAGCACCCGCTTCTGCTCCTCAAACGCATTTCTCGCCGCAAAAGCCAGTTCCCTGTAGTTTTCCAATTCCGCAAGCCGCTTTTTCTTCTCTTCCAGACTCTTTAAAACGGCTTCCTCAGTCTTTCCGTATTTCTCCATAATTCCGCGGATCATATCCAGCCGTTCCTCAGTCTTTTTTAATTCTTCCCCCGAAAACTCCATCTCATCCATATAATCAGAGATTGATCTGCAAAGATCTGATAAAATACTCTCTGCGTCAGAAAATCCCGCAGCAATTCCGGACAGTCTTTCATCGTAGGACACCACACTCTCCAGTTCGCGGTACGCGCGCCCGATTGAGTCGCTGTCAACCTCCTGATACGCTCTCTGAAGACTTTCCATAATTTTCTGTCCATAGGAAAATTTGCGAAATTTTGCTGCAAGTTCCTCCTCCTCCCCCGGTTTCAGCGCAGCATTTTCGATCTCATTGATCTCAAACCGGATAAAATCCAGTTCTCTTTTCCGGCTTTCTTCATCAAGGGAGAATCTGTCAAGTTTTCCCTTTCGCTCCAGATATTTCCGGTAGCTCTCTGCCACGTTTTCTTTCAAGATTCCTGTTTCTTTCCGGGAATATTCATCGAGAATCTCCAGATGCTTCTGCTTATGAAGCAGCGACTGGTGTTCATGCTGCCCATGAATATCCAGCAGTTTTCCGGTCACAGCTTTTAACCGCGCAGTCGTAACCGTCTCGTCGTTGATTCGGCTGATGCTTCTCGTCTGGGTGATTTTTTTTGAGATAATCAGAAGACCGTCCTCATCCGGGCAGACATCCATCCGCTTTAATTCTTCCCTTTTTTTCTCATCATCAACAGAAAAAACAAGTTCAATATACGCATATTCTTCTCCGCTCCGGATCATATCTCTCGAAGCTTTTGCACCCAGCGCCAGGGCAACAGAGCCGATGATAATTGATTTTCCGGCTCCGGTCTCACCGGTCAGGATATTCAAACCGTCTCCAAACTCCACGTCCGCCTGCTCGATCAGAGCAATATTTTTCACATGTAAACCAACAAGCATCCTATTCCCTCACTTTCCCTCTATAGAAATCTTCGCTCTATAAGACTCAAACCACTTCGTGTCACAAACATTTGTTCGATTTAATAGGATAAGTATAGCATACATACGTTCGATTGTCCAGTGTTTTTTCCAAACAAGTGTTCTCTTTTGAGATATTTAATATACATAGACCGAGATTTTCTGAGTCAAAAAATGCCGTTTGTGCAACGCACAAACGGCAACAGAATTCCTCTTTATGAGCAGACATGTTTGCGAACATTCTTATTATAAAGGATCGTGCTCCATCAGACTTCTTTTTTCAGATCGTCCAGCATACCAAACTCTCTCTTTAATACCATGGCAATCAAGTCATGTGCCAGGTCTGTGAATGGATGTGGTGCACAGGTGAAGCAATGACCCACACGACCGGCCACATACAGCTCGGCAGGCACACCGCTTCGCATCAGACGCTCAGCATAGCTGACAGCGCTGTCGCGCAGGGTATCGTACTCGGCAGCAATCACAAAGTGCGCTCCAAGACCGCCAAGATCCGGTGCCAGTGCAGGGAACGCGTAGTAAGATGGCTGTGTACCGTCATATCCGCCAAGATAAGCTGCCTCTGCGCCCAAAGCCTTGTTATCCGGTCCCATCTTGAGCTGGATGAGCTGCTGGAACGACATGGTTTCTTCAAGTGCCGGACTGTAAGTCGCACAGTTCAAAACAGTCAGACTCGGAACCTGCTCGTTATGGTCACGCAGATACAGTGCCAGACCCTCGGCCAGGTTTCCTCCTGAGCTG
>CAVIYT010000126.1:0-24282 GCA_963646925.1 Paludibacteraceae bacterium | reverse complement strand
CGCTTTTAGCGCTCCAGTGCTCCTCCGCAGCCATGTCCGGAGGCGTCGGTACTGCATCCGCTTTCGGTCCGATCTTTGAGGAATGGGGCGCTGCGGACGCTACCGTTGTCGGTGTTGCGGCAGGTACCATGGGAAATATCATGGGTTCTCTCATCGGTGGTCCGGTTGCTGCTTTCCTGATCGCAAAGTACGGTCTTAAATCTGACCCGAACGATAAACCGGCAGCTCAGGCATCCAGCAAGCTTCCGGAGCTTGACAATACAAAAATGATCATGATGTTCGCTATGTGTCTTCTTCTCGCAGCACTCGGTATGCCGATTTACTGCCTGCTCGACAACATCCCGATGATTGAGATGCCGAAATTCATCGGTTGCCTCTTCGCAGGTGCGATCGCCAGAAACATCATGGAATCAGCCGGCATCAAGTTCTATGTACCTGAGGTTGAGGCGATCGAGCACATGTTCCTGGAGCTCTACCTTGCCCTTGTACTTATGACCACCGATTTCACGAAGCTTGCTCCTCTTGCAGGACAGATGGGTATCATCCTTGTTGCGCAGGGTATCTTCATGGCTCTCTTTGGAATCTTCGTATCCTTCAACCTCTTCGGCCGTGATTACGGCGCAGCTGTCATGACAGCCGGCAATATCGGATGGGGCTGCGGTTCCGGTTCCAACGCTGTCGCAAACGAGAAAGCGATCATGGACCAGTATGGCTGGCACACCATCGCATGGGTTTTATATCCGTCCTTTGCCGTTATCATCGACGATATCTACAACCCGATCTTCCTCTCCATCTTTGGAAGCCTGTTCCGCGGATAGAAATCCATAAAACAATCACGAATGATCATTTGATCTACCTCTTTTTACCGGGCGGAATCCCCCACTTTCCGCCCGGTATTTTTTTGCGCACCCATTCCGGCCTTCTCCCATCCAAAATTTATTCGTTTTTCTAAAATAACATTGAATCTTACACGGATTTTATGATATACTCTTGTGATATAAAGTTACAAAAGCTGTCAGGAGTCTTTTTTTTGTTCCCGCAGCTCAACACACAAGAAATGGGATATTTTCATGCATAAATTTTCACACATAATTTCTTTGTTCCTCGTCTGCACCGGTCTCATGCTTGGCGGATGCGGAAAATCCCCTGAGACTCCGCAGAGCCAGACAGGGGCGATATCAGATTCATTAAAGATCCTTACGATCGGAACCGCTGACAGCGGCGGGACCATGTACCCGGTCGGAAAGGCGATCTCATCAGTCATCGGGGACGCGGATTCCTCCATCAAGCTGAATATCAGCGCTTCCACGGGATCTGCCGGAAACGTCCGCTCCATCGAACAGGGAAGTATCGATCTCGGTCTCGTCAGCGGCGATGTGGCGTTTAACGCGGTCAACGGAAACGGGGAATTCAAGGACGCTCCGTTTAAGGGGCTCAAGGTCATCGCAGCCCTCTATCCGAGTCTCTCAAACTGGATGGCCCGGGATGATTCCGGAATTTTTTATGTTCACGATCTAAAAGGAAATAAAATTGGCGTCGGTCCCCATGACTCCACCACAGAGCTCGCAGCAAAGGTTTCCCTGAGCGTTCTCGGTGTCACAGACCAGAATTCCACTCTCGTCAACTGCGGCCTCGGATCGGGCGCTGACGAGGTCAAAAACAGAACTCTCGACGCGATCCACGGCTTCACCGGTATCCCGATCTCCGGACTTGCCGAGCTGGCGGACGCGGTTCCGTGCCATCTTTTAAAATACACGAACACTGAGCTCCGCTCCATCATCCGCTCCAATCCATTTTATTATATGGAGAAGATTCCCGCCGGTACCTACAAAGGCCAGGATGAGGATATCGCGACCTTCGGTATCAAATGTCTCCTCTGCGTCAGCGAGGATATGGATGACGATCTCGTCTACGAGATCACCTCGATCCTCTACGAGAACCGTGACCACTTAAAGGATCTCCACCCCGCCCTCTCCTACTCCTCTCAGACCGGCTTCATGTACGAAGATCTCCCGGTGGAACTTCATCCGGGGGCTGAGCGGTATTACGCGGAGAAGGGGCTGCTGCAGGAGCACAGCAGGTAAATATAATTTTGTCAGCATAAGACAGACAAATGCGCACCATCAGAGATACCGTCCCTGGTGATGCGCATTTTTTGTTGGAGAGCATAACCTTCTAAAAAGTTCTGCTCTCCCAATACTCCTTTCTTCCTCCGCCCAGTCTCTGAATCCTTTCGCTACCTCCATTTTTTCGTCTTCATAAATTTTCATTTCCAATTCCTCCGGTAATTTTATATGCGCTTTTAACATTTCACGGGCACCCTCATCCATTTTCTGATACCTTAGGTCTTTACTCAAATCCTGCAGTTCCTCCCTGTTCTGGTACCCCTGTACTGACCGTACCTGCGTTGTTCCAGGCTTTGGTGTCCGGATATGCACACTCCCGGAATATTCCATCAGGTCTTCCTTCTTCAGCACCTGTCTCCCGTTACACAATAACCCGTTGATCAGGTCCGCATAACGCGCATCATCGCTGAAAAAGATCTTATCTGCCGCATCATTTCTCATACGCGGTTCCCCCTTTTTCCGCAGGAGTCCCCTCAATCAGAAAACTTCCTGCTTTTTTGATTTGTTGGATTAAAAGCATTGATTTTCTGAATGAATCGAATGAAATAGACGGACTTTGCCCAGAAGTTTAGAAATCAGTATGCTTTTAAAGATTGATAGTGTGATTCTAGCATAGAACATGGCTTGAGACAATAAACCGACGGTTTAAAATCTATGAAATGTTTATAAACTCTCTTCGCATATTTTAAAATCCTTTTCTTCGTATGTGAGTCTCATATCAAAAAATCACCTTTACCCCTTGTCATATAGTTTTTAATACTATATAATAGATGGATGAAAGGAGTTTCACCATGAGAACGAATGAAGAACGACTGAATGAGCTGCTCGCTCACCTGGACAGCCTCGACCATATTCATGTGGATGAGATCCCACAGATCGACCTCTACATGGATCAGGTGACGACCTTTATGGAGAAGCACCTCGGTGAGTTAAAGCGCTACCCGGAAGACAAGGTTCTGACAAAAACGATGATCAACAACTACGCGAAAAACAACCTGCTTCCATCCCCGGTAAGGAAAAAGTATAACCAGGAACATATCCTGCTTCTGGTGTTTATCTATTATTTCAAAAACCTGCTGAGCTTCACGGATATCGAGACGGTTCTTTCCTATATTACAGAGAACCATTTCGGCACGGCTGAGTCCTCCCTGGCGGAGATCTACACAAAGGTCTTTTCTATGGAACATGAGGAGATGGACCGGCTGAAGGAAGATGTGAAGGAGAAATTTGAGAAGGCGAAAGCGACGTTCCCCACTGCTGCGGAAGGCGCGGGGGATCCGGAAAACGAGGAGTCGCTGCAGCTCTTTGCGTTTATCTGCGAACTGGCTTTTGATGTGTTCTTAAAGAAGCAGATGATCGAGCGCCTGGCCGACGAGCTGCGGGCTGAGAATCCGCCGAAGAAAAAGAAATAAAGCGATCGTCTTCAATCTGCTCTGGAAAGGCAAAACAAAAGACCCTCAGACAAAAGCAATCCCCATTTTGCTTATGTCCGAAGGTCTTTCACTTTTTTCTAAATCTGATTTTTATTTCTCAGCGCCGTCCTCATCATCGAGCTTCTCGAATCCAAGGCGCTTGAATACCATATCGTATCCGTCGCTTCCGTAATTTAAAGACCGGTTTACACGGCTGATCGTAGCGGTGGAAGCACCTGTGCTCTCCGCGATATCGAGATATGTCCGTTTTTCCCTCAGCATCTTCGCAACTTCATAGCGCTGGGACAGGGACAGGAGCTCATTCACCGTGCAGACATCCTCAAAAAATGCGTAGCACTCTTCCGGTGTCTTTAATGTCAGAATCGCCTCAAAAAGGTGATCAACTGCATCTGTCTTGATTTTCTTATTCATGTTTACTGTTACCCCTTCTGCTTCATATTTGCAGCAAATAGTTTCAATTATCTCCGCTGCATTTTTATGGATCAATTCGTTCAACGCACTAATCACAGTTTAACACGTTAGATTCAAAAAGTCCAGTGTTTCCGTGCAAAAAAGCAAAAAGAGTTATGGCTGCTATATCCTCTCGGAATATAAGCAGCCATTATTTCAGAACCATCAAATTCTAAATTATCATCAATCATTATAATAAATTATTTTGCAGGTCGATTCTGCTCTAAAATCTTTCATGCATCATCATACTCATCCAATATTCATGAACGTTTCTGCAAGCCACAAATCACTTTACGCCAGCATAAATTTCTCCACAACCAGTCCCACACCATCATCATTGTTGGATGCCGTGATATAGTCCGCCGCACTCCGCACCGGCAGAACCGCGTTCTCCATGGCAACGCCGAGACCTGCGTACTTGATCATCGTGAGGTCATTGTAGCCGTCTCCGCAGGCGATCATCTGCTCTTTTGTAAGTCCCAGGACTTCCAGCAGGCGCTCAAGGCTCTGTGCTTTATCGATTCCCTTTGGCAGGATCTCGAGAAAGAACGGATCTGAGCGGTAGACACTGAAATTCTTACCCATGGCCGCCTTCACCTTCGGCTCCACCATCGCCAGGTAATCTCCGTCCTCCATCATGAGGAACTTCGGGGTCTCAAAGTTCACATACTCCTTCATGTCCTCCGGTTTCCAGAGCTCCATCCCGTTGATCCGGCTCTCCAGCTTTCCGTAAGGCGATTCCGGGTTCGAGGAGATGATCCTGCTGCCCTCGTATGTGGCAATATCCACCTGGTGTTCCTCGGCAAGCCCAATGATCTTTTTGTTGGCGGAAACCGGCAGCGATCTCGCAAAAACCGTCTCCCCGGTCTTGCAGTTGATGATCCGTCCGCCGTTGAAGGAAAGAATATATCCGCTGTACTCGTCCAAATGTAATTCCTTCGCAAGCGGCATCACGCCCTGGGTGGGACGTCCGGACGCGAGAACCACCTTTTTCCCGCGCTCCTGCGCCTTCATAAGCGCCGCCTTCGTCCGGGGCGTGATCACCTTGTCCCGGTTCGTCAGCGTGCCGTCCAGATCCAGGACGATGATCTCGTACGGACCTGCCATCTGTTTTTCTGTCTGCATATATGACTCCTCTAAGCGCAGGACGCGCTGTCTCTTTTACTTTGTAAGATTGGTCTCCCTGATCTTTTTTCTCACCTTCAAAAGGAAGGACGGGGACACCGAAAGTTCATCGATTCCCATCTTTAAAAACTCTTCCGTGAGCTCCGTCTCCGCTCCCAGCTCGCCGCAGATTCCAACCATGCAGCCGTGCTTGTGACCACTCTCCGCCACAAACCGGATCAGTCTCAGAACCGCCGGATGTTTCGGATTATAGAATTCGTCCAGCTTTTCATTCTGCCTGTCGATGGCCAGCGTGTACTGCACAAGGTCGTTTGTTCCGATGCTGAAGAAATCCACCTCTTTTGCGAGGTCCTCACTGATGATAGCCGCAGCCGGGGTCTCGATCATGATACCGATGGCCACATCGCCGAAGGGAACGCCCTGTTCCGTCAGCTCTTCCCGGACAGACGCCGCGATTTCCTTCGCCTTCTGGACTTCCCATAACGACGCGATCATCGGGAACATGATGGAGATCTTTCCGAAGGCGCTGGCGCGGTAGATTGCCCGAAGCTGGATCCGGAAGATCTCCGGTCTTGTGAGGCAGATCCGGATCGCACGGTAGCCCATCGCCGGATTCTCTTCCTTCTTTAATTTAAAGTAGTCCGCCTGCTTGTCGGCACCGATATCCAGGGTACGGATAATGACCTCTTTTCCTGCCATCATCTCCGCCACCTGGCGGTACGCCGCAAACTGCTCTTCCTCCGTCGGGTAGGTCTTCTTCTCCAGATATAAGAACTCACTACGGAACAGGCCGATTCCAGCCGCGTTGCTCTTTAAGACTTCCGCCACGTCGGAGACATCCCCGATATTGGCGTAGAGCTTCACCTTCGTTCCGTCCAGGGTGACGTCCTCTTTGTCCTTTAACTCCTGCAGCAGGCGTTCCCGCTCTTCCTCCGCCTGCTTCTTTTTCTTCATGGCAGCCAGAGTCTCCTCGTCCGGATCCACATAGAGGGTTCCCGTCTCGCCGTCGATGACCGCCATCTTTCCATCCCAGGATTCCTTTACCGCCACGGATACCAGTGCCGGGATATTCATGCTTCGCGCCAGGATCGCCGTGTGGGAGTTCGGGGAACCCTGTTCCGTGATGAATCCAAGTAGCATGTCCTTTTCCAACTGCACGGTCTCGCTGGGCGCAAGGTCCTCCGCCATCAGGATCATCGGCCGGGTCAGAAAACCTGATTCCACCGCGTCACCGGAGAGGATTTTTACAAGCCGGTCCGTGATATCCTTCACATCCGCCGCCCGCGCCCGGAAATATTCGTCATCCATATCGGCAAACAGGCGGTAGAAATTATCTCCCGTCACCGCCGCCGCGTACTCCGCGTTTGTCTTCTGGTTTCTTATGATGTTTAACACCGAATCCCGGTAGTCCGCGTCCTCCAGCATCATCATATGGACCTCAAAGACTGCCGCACCGGTCTCACCGACCTGCTCACAGGCTTTCTGATGGAGCGTTCTCAGCTCATCTTCCGCACATGCCACAGCGGCCTCGTACCGGCTTACCTCCGCCTCGGTATCTTCCACCGTGCGGCGCTTCACCTGGCTCTCCGTCTTCCTGTGATAGAGGATCGGTCCGATCGCTACCTTATTTAATATTGATTTTCCTTTGATGATCTCCATACTCATATATCCGCCTTACAGTTTTGCCTCAAAAAACTTCCGCACCACCTCCGACGCCTCTTTCTCATCCGCGCCGTTGATCTCCAGGGTGACCGTCTGTCCATGACGGATCCCGAGGGCCATCACTGCCATCAGTTTTTCGGCATCTGCCTGTCTTGTCTCTGTCTTTACCGTGATCTTTGACTGGAATTCCTTTGCGAGCTTCGCAAGTTCCCCCGCCGGTCTCGCGTGAATTCCGATCTCGTCTGTAATTGTATACTGAAATGTCTCCATAATCAACCCACTTCCTGTTTTTCTTTTCCTGCCTGATAGTTTCCTATCACAGGTTTCTTAATGCTTTCTATTTATTTACAAAACTTCAAAGAGGAATTTTGTAAATTTTCTAATTTATTCGGATTGTTTACTTTTATCTGCTTTCAAGCTCAGTTTCATGAGTGGTTCTCCAGCCCGGATCCTGCCCTGTTTCAGAATGTGCAGCTCCATGTTTTCCGGCAGGTCCGTGAAAAGAACTGGTGATACCAGTGACGGAACTCTGTCTTTTATTTTCTGTATCTCTACCTTCAAGAGCTTGTCTCCCGCATGCACATGATCTCCATCGCGGACAAAGGATTCAAAGCCGTCTCCAGATAGCGATACCGTGTCGATTCCAACATGGATCAGCATCTCCTCTCCATCATCTGTCTGGAATCCGACAGCATGCTTTGTGGGGAATACAAAGGTCACCGTCCCATCCGCTGGCGCATACACATACTCGTCATCCGGAATCACCGCCGCGCCGTCTCCCATCATTTTTCCGGCAAATGCTTCATCGGGAACTTCCGCAAGCGGAATAACCGTGCCCGTCATAGGGCTTTCTATTATCACATGTCTGTCTGTGCTATCTTTTTTAGAGTCAGCAGACTTACCGTTTTTCTGCTTTTGTCTGCTTTCGTTTTCTCTTACTTTTCCTTCCAGCGCTTCTTTTCCCTGTTGTCTATGCTTCTCCTCTAAAGTATCTTCAAACTTCTCATCCCCATGCTTTTCCATATACTCTTCCAGGTCCGATTTGATGACCGATACCTGCGGGCCGTAGATGATCTGGACTCCATTTCCTTTTTTGATGACTCCGGACGCTCCTGTCGCCTTTAATACAGTCTCATCCACCTTTTTCGCATCTTTTACAGTGCATCGGAGTCTTGTGGCGCAGCAGTCAACATCCGTGATATTGTCCAGGCCGCCAATTCCTCTTAAGATCTCCCTGGAGCGTGTTCCCGTCTTTCCCGCGGGATTTTCCCTGCCAGCCTGTCCGAACCCCGATCCTTTTCTCTCTTCTTTTCTCCGCTCCACATCACTTCTCGTATAGAGCTTCGCCGCGGCTCCCATCTCCCGCCCCGGCGTCTTATAGTCGAGCCTGCGGATCATGATCAGGAACACCGCGTAATACACAAGAAAATAGAACACGCCGACCACCACGATCCAGAGCCATCCGGTCTTTCGATTTCCCTGTAAAATTCCAAACAGGAACAGATCGATGAGCCCGCCGGAAAATGTCATTCCAACGCCCACGTTAAGCATGTGCATCAGCATGTACGCCAGACCCGCGAACACGCAGTGGATCCCGTAGAGCAGCGGGGCTGTAAACAGGAACGTAAACTCCAGCGGCTCCGTGATCCCGGTGAGCATGGATGTCAGGGCCGCGGAGAGGAGAAGTCCCGATACTTCCTTTTTCTTTTCCGGCAGCGCCGCCTGGTACATGGCGAGAGCCGCGCCCGGGAGTCCAAAGATCATCAACGGGAACTTTCCTGCCATAAATCTCGTGGCTTCCACGGAAAATCTCGCATTTCCCGGGTCCGCAAGCTCCGCGAAGAAGATATTCTGGGCGCCTTCCACGATTTTTCCGCCGATCTCCATGGTTCCGCCCACCGCTGTCTGCCAGAATGGAATGTAAAATACATGGTGCAGGCCGAATGGGATCAGGGCACGCTCCATGAAGCCATAGAACCATGTCCCGGGATACCCGGACCGGAGCACAAACCCGCCGACTCCCGAGATCGCCGCCTGGACCGGCGGCCAGACAAAGTACATGAGGATCCCCACAAGAACATAGAACAGGGCACTGACGATGGGGACGAATCTTGTCCCGCCGAAGAAGGAGAGCACCTGCGGGAGCTCGATCCTGTAATACTTATTGTGGAGCCATGCGGTCCCAAGTCCCACAAAAATTCCGCCAAACACGCCCATCTGCAGGGACTGGATCCCCGCCACCATGGCACCGGCTCCCTCTTTTAAGGCGTCCGCCCCGCCGTTTACCGCGATCATCGCGCCGATGGCGGCATGCATGACGAGAAAAGAGATGACCGCCGCCAGGGCCGCCACTTCCTTCTCTTTTTTTGCCATTCCGATGGCAACGCCCATGGCGAAAAGGATCGGGAGGTTCGCGAACACAATGTCCCCCGCCTGGCTCATTACCGTGAACAGCGCGTTCCAAAAGGTTCCCGGTCCCATGATCCGCGTGAGTCCGTATGTTTCAAGCATCGTGGTGTTCGAGAAGGAACCGCCGATCCCGAGCAGCAGTCCCGCTACCGGAAGCAGCGCGATCGGCAGCATAAACGACCGCCCGATCCGCTGCAGGACGCCAAAGACCTGATCTTTCATGAATCTCACCCTTTCGTTTCTTTGTTGAATTCTTTTCCTGAAACTTTTTCAGGGAAAGAAAAAGTTCTGGAAAGTAGTGCCAGAACTTTCTTACTTGGGTTATTATGGGGAGATTTCTAAGATTTTATCCATGGTTTATATCTATGTATAGTTCATACATTGTCCCAATGTCTATTATTTTTTACTTCAAATATAACCTGATCTTTTTTCTGTGTTTTCTTCTTTGTATGTTCTTTTTTATTTATATGTATAATTAAGCTAATTTTCTGTTCTTATCTTCAGTTCTCCTGACTTTCTCCACCTGCCGAACTTTCACTCTGTTCTGGCTGTCCTGAATTCTCTGCACGTTCTGCTTCCCCCGGAATTCCTGGATCCTTCATATTATAAACTCTCGTCCACTCTTTCGTCCCTTCCACCTTCGCCGTCTCACTCTGGTTCAGCCGCAAAAATTTCACGATCTCATAGCAATTGATCCATATCTCATTGTTTCCTTCTTTCTGCGACTCGTCAAAGATGAGCTGGATCCCGAAATGAAGGTGCGGGGTCGTGATGTTGTTGGTATTTTCCGTGGTACTGTACCCGGTCCGTCCGAGATATCCGATCACATCGCCTGCCGTCACGATACTGCCTTCTTTCAAATTTGACTGATACGGATAGTTCTGGCGCAGATGGGCGTAATAGTAGTACCGCTTTTTGTCAAAACTTCTTATCCCGATCCGCCAGCCGCCGTACTGGTTCCATCCCAACGTCTCCACATACCCGGATTCCACCGCGATCACCGGTGTCCCCACCTGCCCCATCATGTCATGCCCCAGGTGTTTCCGCTTAAAGCCATAGGAACGGGACGCACCGAAATCATCAAAATCGCTGTAGGGGAAATTCTTGGCGATCGGAGAGAACGCTTTCAAACCGTACTTTCTAAGCCAGACCGTATTCTTACGGTTCTCCTGGTCCGCCCCTGCCGCATTTCCTTCACCACTTTCATTATTCTTCCCGCTGCTCTCATCTGCCGCTCCGCTTTGCTTCTTTTTCTGCCCATCTGTTCCACTTTCCGCAGAACCATTCCCGGAATATGTACTCTCTCCGTCCGCCGCAGTCTCCTGCTCAAAATACCCCACCATCCCGTCCAGGACCGCCCCATATGCTTCCCGATAATAGGCATAATATTTCATGTCCTTCGCGATCTCCTCCATCGCCGCCCCAGACTTTAATTTTTCCACCACAGCGTCAAAATCCGCCTGCCGGAACCGCTCGAAATCCCCGCCATACTTCGCTCCCAGATACGCCAGCAGTTCCACCCAGTTCAAATGCACCTCTTCCTGCACCGTCCCTAAGTCCAGCCGGAACGCCTTCGTCATCACATCCGCCGGAACATTAAATTCCACCCAGTGAATATATTTCTTCTTTTGTCCGTTCCCTGTCTCCCCGGAATTTCCGGACTCCCCCGCCGGGTCACCTGTCCCGCTCTCCTCCATCACCGCATATGTATTTTCCGCCGCCGCTTTCCTGCTCTGGACACACAGGGAAACCGTCAAAATAAAAAGGATCACCAGCTGTGCCCCGATCACTGCTGCCGATCCCGAATTCTTATTTTTCCTCATGGCACACTCTCCTTCCCACATACACCCCAGTGTATGCGGACAGGCAGAGAATTATGCCTTTAAACCTATATCTCCCCACGGCGGATCTTCAAAACTTCCTCCACCGCAAGCTTCACATAATCTCCCATAGAAACGTCCCTGCAGCCCACAACAAAGTGCTGGCAGCGGTTCACGGGGATCAGAACCTTTTTGGCCGGACTCTGGCCGATGGCGACAGCCATCTTTGGGGTGATCTCGCCCATGAGGGAATCGGCGATGACGATTCCCATGGGGCCGACGATGATGTCGGCGGTGCGGCTTGTGACCACCGCCGGGTTTTCCCCTGTGGCGCCGGCATCCGCGCCTGCTTTTAACATCGCCGCCGTGGCGATGCTGTTCGTTCCGATCGCCAGGATCTCATCCTCCGGGCAAAGTTTCTTTAACTGTTCCACCAGGCCTTTACCCATCTTTCCGCCCTGGCCGTCGATTACCATGATCGTCATCTATTCCGCAGCTCCCTCTAATTCCTTCAGTTTTTCATATAAAAACGTATTCACCGGAAGCGAAAATCCCTCTTCCTTCGCGATCTTAAGCATCGTTCCCGCGAACAGATCCACCTCCGTCGGACGGCCCGCCAGAACATCCTGGCACATGGACGTATGTCCCTCCGGGTTTAAGGTGGCGAGAAGTTCCAGCCAGTAATCGATGTCCGCCTCCGTGAGATCGATGTCCTGGGTGTCCGCCACACGGAGAACTTCCCGCATGGCCTCGATCATCATGGTCCGCGCCTCGCCCTCTTTCTGAATCAGGCTGTAGGGCGCGCCGTAGACCGCCGTCACCTGATTGACACCGGTGTTTAACATGAGCTTGTTCCACTGCTCCCGAAGGATGTCATCCGGGACCTTGTATGCGAGCCCTGTCCGGTCAAAAAGATCCGTCACCGCCTTCAACTTCTCATCACGGCTCTTATCCTTATTTCCGATGGTGATGTATCCCATATTTTTATAAGTGACCTCACTACCGTCCTTTCCGGCATCCATTCCCTGGACACAGGCGTAGAGCACATGGTCCGCACCGCAGGCTTTCTCGATCATCTCCTCGCTGGAGATTCCGTTGAGCACCGATAAAAACAGGGTATTTTCCCCCACAAACGGCTTCACAGTCTCGAGCGCGCTCTCCATTCCCATAAACTTCACCGCAAAGATAATGAGATCCGCCGTTACCGCCTCCTTCGGGGACCGGTAGGAAAATCCGCAGACTTCCCCGTTGCAGATCGTCTCCGCGCTCCGGTAGCGGTTCACGCGTCCCTCATCCGCGATAAAAAACACATTCTCATTTCCAAGCTGTTTCTTCAAATGATTTCCGTACATGACGCCAAGCGCGCCCTGTCCGATAATTCCAATGGTCTTGATCTCCATAATTTAAAACTTCCTTCCTCCGCCGCCGTGGCTTCTTCCCCCGTAACTGTGGGTGGTTGACCTTCCGCCGCCGGAAAAACTTCCTCCGCCCGAACTCGGACGATTCTTCTGTGTCTGGATCACCTGCTGCGTGATATAGGATGTCAGCAGGGCATCCGCAAGAACGTTCCCCATGGTGAACCGGCTGTCTTTCCGGTATGACATCTTAAAGTTCGCAGCCATCCGCTTATCTTCCCCGTGAAGGCTGTAGCTTCGAAGCACCGATGCCACCGCAGCGCCGCCGCAGACCGCAGCCACGCCGATGGCAATCAGGATCTCATACCAGTCCAGATGATGGTAACGGCTGATTGTTCCGGTCTCCGTGTCGTAGTTGTACTGGTCTCTCGAAATTCCGTTGGAATAGCATTTTTCCGTGTCTGTAAGAAACGCCGTCGCTGCCCCGTAATAGTCCGCATCCGCTACGTAATTGTAAACGTCATCCAGAACATCCTCCACACGGCTGTCTGTCATGTAACGGATCATCTGTCCGTTGGTGGATATGTAGAGTTCCCGGTTATCCATGTCGATGAGAAACAGGATTCCCGAGTGGTCGGAGCCCGTTCCGAAGTCACCTTCCATGTAGAATCCGTCCGCGAAGACCTGGGCAGAATCGGAATTCTCCTCGGTGGTGACGATGACAGCTTCCATCTTCATGGTATCCGAAAGAGCCTGTGCCTGCTCGGAAAGCTGTTTTTCTTCCTCATCGGTAAACAGATCCGCCATGTCGTAGACATCCGCGTAACTCTCCGTTCCCTCTGCCATCTGATAGGCGTCCTCACCGGACGCCGCAAAAGCGGTACCGGTCAAAAAGATTCCAATTGCGCCTGCTGCCAGAACCGTCCTCACCGCCGTTTCTGCTGCACGAAAAACGTTTTTTGCTGCGCTTAATTTTCTTCCGCTCTCCAGGCTGTTTCCTGCCATAATTCCAGTCATTTTCTTCGTTTTCATCACAGGAACCACCCCCCGATCATTAAAACTGCCGCAACCGGCACAAAGATCTCTAAGAACAGCTTCACAAGTTTTCCCTTCGCAACCGGAAGTTTTCCACAGATTTTTCCGGTCTGTCCGTTCATAGCGAAGTAGTAGAGTTCATCTTTCCTCGCCTTATCCCGGTAGGTCAAAATCCACACAGGAAACAAAGCGTAATGCCACTTCGCGTCCCGGATATTTGTCTGGCTCTGGTCTACACGGATCGTGGAATACTGTCCCATGACATCGGCCTTCAACTGGTCTACCGTGTACTGCTTGACCTCGCTCTCCACCTCCGGAGTCAGAGATTCTTTCTCCATGTCCCGCTTCTCCGCCTGGAATCCGGAGAGGTATCCCATGTCAAAGTTCTTCATCTTATCCATATCGAAGGGCAGGACACCTTCCACGAGAGCGCTGTTGTTCTTCTTAAGCGCGTTTCTCGTGACATTCTTCACATCAAGCTGGCCCTCGCGCTCCATCCGGTACTTTTTATGTTCCGTATAGCGGATATTTCCCGTCACCCAGGTCCGGTTCTTCTCGCCTTCCGCCTGGATCTTTCCGTCGACCTTGCAGCTGTACATCAGATACGGGAAGTACATGCCGGAAAACTTCTCGATCTGGTCCTTCGAGAAGAAATCGTCCGGGATATATTTTTTCTTTTTGATCCAGTCAAGAAAGATCCCCGTCGCCTGCTTTTTATCCATGGCGAACGGAATCACATAGTCCGGCAGGAATTCCCCGGAAAGCTTTCCCGAGAGCACCACCGGGTTGTGGCAGTAATAACAGAAGGTTGCCGCCGTTGTAGCGTCCGTCACGACCTCCGCGCCGCAGCTTGGGCAGATGTAGACGAGGGCATCCTCGTTCTGCTTTGTGCCGCCAGCGTTATTTTTCTGCGCATTGCCTGCCCTGTTTTCGCCGTCTTCCGCGGCAGTCCGTGTCTCTCCGCTTTCCGCAGTCCCGGCTGCACCGCTCTCGTCCGCCAAGCACTTCTGGACGCTGCTGGTCTCCGTTGACTCTAAAGCCGCCGCTTCCATCTCTTCCTTCGTAAATTCTGACATACAGAATTCACAGCAGAACTTCTGCTTCTTCGGATCAAAGACTACCGAGCCGCCGCAGTTGGGGCATTTATAACTTACAAGTGCCATTTTCGTTCCCCCTGTATCTGGCTTAAGCTCCCCATATGCCCTCAAAGGCAGCCGGGGAGCTTATATATTCTATGGTCTCGGCTTTCCGCAGTTTGCGCAGAAGTTTCCTTTATTTTCCTGTCCACAGGAGCAGGTCCAAACGGCATCCGGGCGTTTCTTTCCGCAGTTTGAACAGAAGTTACCCGTATTCTCCTGACCGCAGCTGCAGGTCCAGGAACTGCTCTCCTCCGGTTTCTTCTTTCCGCAGTTTGAACAGAATTTTCCGGTGTTGCCTTCCTGTCCGCAGGAACAGGTCCATCCGCCGGATAATGGTGCCATCTTTGCCGGACCGCCAGATACCTGCTGCATCTGGTTTGCCATAGCCGGATTTCCCTGCTGCCCCTGTCCTGCTGCCATATCAAACAATCCCTGAGCATTGAATCCGCCGTTCTGTGCCGCCATATTCATTCCTGCGAAGGCCATCATCGGGCCGGTAGACGTATTCTTCGCCGCGCTCTGCATCGCCTCGGCCTGTGCGCTCACTAAATGAGCCGCTGCCATTCCAGGATTACGGAATGTGGCATTTCTCTGAAGCTCCTTGATCATCGCCTCGTCTTCCTCGGAAGCCTTTACGGAGCTCACACCAATCTTGCTCACGGTAATTCCGTATACATCATCCCAGCTGTCGGAAAGGATCTCGCGGAGCGCGTTCGCAAGCTCCGCCGTATGTCCAGGAAGCGCACTGTAGCGGACTCCCATCTCGGAGATCTTCGCAAAGGCCGGCTGCAGGGCTGTTAAAAGCTCACTGCGGAGCTGGGAGTCGATCTTGTCTCTCGTGTAATCTTCATCGACGTTTCCACAGATGTTCTTATAGAAGAGGATCGGATCCACCATCTTGTAAGAATACTCACCGTGGCAGCGGATCGCGATATCCACATCGAGACCGATATTCTGGTCCACAACACGGAACGGAACCGCGTTCGCTGTGCCGTACTTGTTTCCAACGATCTCCTTCGTGTTAAAGAAGTATACTCTCTGGTCTCTTGCCGTGTCGCCGCCCATGGTGAAACGCTTTCCAAACTGCTTGAAGCTGTCCCCAATGCTCTTTCCGAGGTTTCCGTAGAAGATACTCGGCTCCGCGGAGGTATCGTAGACGAACTCTCCGGCTTCCGCGCAGACCTCAACGATGGCACCCTGGTCAACGATCATCATGCACTGTCCCTCGTTGACCGCGATGATGGAACCGTTGGAGATCAGGTTGTCGCTGCCCTTTGTGTTGTAGCTTCTCTTTGACTTCCGGTTCTCACCTTTCTTTACAAGAACATCCGCCTCCATGGACGGGCAGTAAAAATACTCACGCCACTGGTCTTCCAGCACACTCTTTAACGCGCCGACACCAACTTTTAAAATACCCATATCCCATTTCCTCCATTTTTAATTATTTGTATCTGTTCAGTCCACTCACTTTTGCAGGCAAAATCCATTTCCAAGTATCTGTATTGATAGGATTTCGCAATCTATGTAATGGCTGATTCTAATTAATCCCATAAGTATGCGAATCTGACGAATCGTCACAATTATTCGACTCTATATTCTTTCAAGAACCGTATTTCCTCCGCATACCCCGGAAGCTCATTCGGAGTCTCCAGGCAAAACGGCAAGTTACGAAGCGCCGGATGATTGATCACCCGCACAAGCGCCTCCGCCCCGATCTCGCCTTCCCCGATCCGCGCGTGGCGGTCCTTTCTGGCTCCCCGGACGTTCATGCTGTCATTTAAATGGACCGCTTTCAGGCGTTCAAGCCCCACAATACGGTCAAATTCCGAGAGCACACCGTCGAGGTCATTCACGATGTCATACCCGGCATCCCAGACATGACATGTATCCATACATACTCCCATCTTATCAGAAAGTTCGACTCTGTCAAGAATTTCCCGAAGCTCCTCGAAGTTTCTTCCGACCTCACTGCCCTTTCCGGCCATGGTCTCCAAGAGCACCGTCGTGTGAAGATCCGGCTTCAGGATCTCGTTCAGCATCTCCGCGATGTAGGCAATTCCAACTTCCACGCCCTGTTTTACATGACTTCCCGGATGGAAATTGTAGAGATTTCCAGGAACCGCCTCCATCCGCTCCAGGTCATCTGCCATGGTCCGCTTCGCGAAATCCCGGATCTTTTCATCCGCAGAACACCCGTTTAACGTGTAAGGCGCATGGGCCACCAGAGTCCCAAGCCCCAATTCCTTTTTTAATTTTAAAAACGCCGCGATATCCTCATGGTCCAGCGGCTTTGCGCTTCCGCCCCTGGGATTTCTCGTAAAAAACTGGAACGTTGTCGCCCCGATCTTCTCCGCGTCCTTTCCCATGGCGAGGAACCCCTTCACCGAGGAAAGATGGCATCCAATATAAAACATGTCTATGACCTCCGTCCTGTTCCCATGGATCTTTCCGGGGAACCTGCTTTTCCGAATCGCTCCGGCTTTAAGAAAAAGACTGCTCCCCAGGTAAAGACCACAGAGAGGAGAGCCTGGATCACCAGACTGCAGAATACCCAGTGATTCGTGATAAAGTTTCCGCCGTTGTCACCGAGGAAATTCGTGATCGTAAAGTTTCCGCCACCACCGGCTACCTGATTCTCTAAAAGCTCCGCGAACATGATCGCCGGATTAAAAAGGAGAATGTAGACGGACGGACCTGAGCTCGCCTTCGGGATCACATCCCCGGCGCTGAGCGCCATCATGCTGATCTCCGTCTCAGAAATATTGAGTAAAAATACATTCAACATATAAGTTCCAACGACCACCACCAGAAGGATCCCATACGTGATCACGTTGGCGAACGTAGACCGCTTCATGAGCGACGAAGCAAAAATTCCAAGACTTCCGCAGTAAAGCGCCGCCACCACATAACTCACGAGAAGGATCATGAGGTCCCCCGAACTGATGCTTCCATAGATAAAGGTCAGCATCAAAACCGGCAGGCTGGACACCACTAAGATCATAAGCTGGGAGAAGGCGGACATGAGCTTTCCGATAATGATCTCCGCCGGACGGATCTTCGTGGTAAACATGAGTTCCAGTGTATGGCGCTCCCGCTCCCCGCTGATACCGGCGGAAGTCAGAGCAGGCATGATAAACATCAAAAGCATAAATTCCAGCGCCGCCACAAAGGCGTAGAGCTGGAGGAAATTTTCATAGCTCACCGAGCCGCTGACCTTCACCTGGGCGATGCTCTGGTACATGTTTAGGAGGGCCACCACAGCCAGGATCCCGTTAAAGATCATGATGATGAGCGGAATCCGGAAGCTTCTGGAACGTACTAGCATTTCCCTTTTATAGACCGGATTATTCTTCACTCGTCATCACCACCTTTTCCATATCGTGATCCGTGATCTGCATGAAGATGCTCTCAAGGTCACCCGGCTCCCTCCAGAAGCCGCAGATCCCAAGATTCTGGACCACAAGCTTTGCGAGCAGCACTGCCTCGGCGTCCTTTCCTCCGTGGAATCCCACGACGATATCGTTTCCTTCCACGCTGATCGTCTGCACTTCCGGTTCCGTGCGGAGGAATTTTACCGCGTCCCGCACATTCTCCACCATCCGAATCCGGATCGGGTTGGAGTCATTGACCTTCTTTAAGATTTCTCCCATGTTTCCCGAGAGAACGATCTTTCCCGCGTCGATGATCCCGATATCCGTGCACATCTGGGAGAGTTCCGAGAGGATATGGGAGCTGATCACGATGGTCTTTCCCTCGGCGCAGAGTTCCTTTAAGAGCTCCTTAAACTCGATTCTCGCCCTCGGATCCATCCCGGATGTGGGCTCATCTAAAACCAGAAGCTTCGGATCGTGGATCATAGCCCGCGCCAGGCAGAGTCTCTGTTTCATTCCCCTGGACAGGCTGTCCACAAAGAATTCCTCTTTTCCGGCGAGTTTTACCTGTTCTAAAAGCTTTGTGCACCGCTCTCTCGCCACAAGACCGGAAAGTCCGTAGCAGGAGGCGAAAAAGTCCATGTATTCCCAGACCTTTAAGTTGTCATAAAGTCCGAACTCATCCGGCACATAGCCGAACTCGTTTTTTACCTGTTCCCCGTAGAGGAACGCGTCCTTTCCGCCGATCATGACCGTTCCCTCATCCGCTTTCAACAGTCCCGTGATAATGCGGATCGCGGTGGTCTTACCGGCTCCATTTGGTCCCACAAAGCCGTAGAGCGCCCCCTCTTCCACTTCCATGTCAAGTCCGGAGAGGGCCTCAAAATTTCCGAATTTTTTCTTCAGTCCCTGTATCTTTAGCATCAGTTTTCCCTCCCCGTCACCATCAGGAGTGGAAGTGTCTGGCTGATTCCGCTCTCCGCCTCACTTCCGCCTGTGTAGCGGACCGTGATCTTTCCGTCGGCGGCGATATAGTCCGCCAGCTCTTCCCTGGAGAAATCCTGTTTCCGGATATCCACCGGATCATAGCTTCCTGTTTTCTCGTTATAAAAACTCGTCTCTCCGGAGAACGGACGGATATAGGAGTACTGGCTGTCCTGGAAAAAGTCATCGGACACCGGGAGGAACGAGTATTTCTCGATCATGATGTCCGTTCCCGGGTTATATTCCACGACTGTCGGATCTGTTCCGTAGAGGATCATGGAATTTCCATAGCTTGCTCCCATTCCGGAGGTAACGGACGGTTCCTGGATCTGGCCGCAGCGGTAGATCTCGCCCTCTGTTCCCATAGCGCAGGAGACCTTCTGAGTGTAAAACGTCCTTCCATCCCAGTTTTCCCCGAACTGCTCTCCGTTTCCTTCATATCCCTCCGGTAAAAAGGCGCCGAAACGGACCTCACTGTTGTAGGAGGCGTAATATCGGTCCGCGAAATATGAGCCAAGCCCTGATTTCTGGACATTTTCAATATATTCCTCATCGGAATCTTCCTGCCGGTCCGGTCTGCCAATAAGGGCATCCGAGAGCATCCAGGTCATACCCACCGGCCACACCTTCAACGGCTCCCTGTCAAACTCCAGCCGCTGTCCCGGTTCTATATTTCCGATCGGCAGCACCTGACCATAGAGGTAGACTGCCGCGTCCTCAAGTGTCACGGAAAGCTTGTTCTGAACGTAACCTGTGATCCTTCCGTCGGATACGGTCAGTTCCGCCTCCACATTTCCCATCTCCTGATCCCGGTTCCGCTCCAGAAGGAAATATCTGGAATCGAAAGCTTTCGACTTTCTGCTCCACAATACGGTCTGATCTGTCTCTTTCCGGATCCCGATGGATGGCTGGCGCTTTTTCGTGTAATCTTCCAGCTGGTTCATGTCATAGCGGGCGCTTCTCGTGAGAGGCGTCACCCTGTAATCCGCCGGCAGGTCCACGGTAAATCCGCTGCTGTCCGGAGTTCTGACATTTAAGAATGTCATCTCCTCCGCGCTGTCCCCGGACGCGTCCAGGATCGTCGCCGTCGTGCAGAATTCGCTGGTAAATCTCGTCTTAAATCCCATTCCCCAGATCACGACACAGGATGCCGCGGAGAATACGAACACCGCGGTTCCGTAATACCGGTTCAGCCCGCGCTTTTTTAAAAGAATATATAATCCAGGACCCACGACCACCAGATATCCCACCACGATGATCCCGTAGAGGGCGAGATTCGGAAGGCGCTTCCCGTTTCCGCCGCTGACGAGACTGTAGGCATTCCAGTACCCGGAATCACCTCCATTGGAATAGTAGTAGATCGAGTTCAGCTCCTCATCGGTAAAGATCTCCCCGAGAAAATATGACGCGAAGGACGGATTTTTCTTCGCGAATCCTGAGAGGTCCGAAAGGCTCACCCCGTAGACTCCGATGGTTCCTTTTCCGCACTGCATCGTCTTTAAGAGCGGAGTCCCGTCTGTCACCATCCGTTCCTTCGCCCCGGAGATCACCGGCTCCGAGTAGGTCACACGGATCTCCGAGTCCCCCGGTCCGTTCTTCGTGTATTCCGTTCCCATTCCGACCCACAGGATCTCCGGATCCTTTAAGGTAACTTTCGATGATGCCTCGCTCAGGATATCCAGAGTCTTATCCCGGTCTTTTCCCGTCCCCACAAGCAGTGTTCCGCCATTTTCCACCCAGGTAAGCACCGCCTCTTTCTGGGAATCATTTAGAGTCCTGCAGTCATATCCGTTTACGAACAGCACATCAAACATGGAATATCCCCTGGAATCTTCCGGGATATCTTCGCCCGGGATCTCAACGACCCGCGTGGTGATCATTCCGTAATTCAGCCCGATCCCATCGAGCCAGGAGAGATTTCCCTCTTTGTTCTCCAGGACACCGGCCAGCAGACGGCCATCCTCCTTAGAAACGTCAAAATCCATGGAGGTCTCCCCCATGGTCCTGTTTTTCCCGTCTTTTAATGTCAGATGAATCGTCCCGCTCTTCTGTCCAAGCGGAACATAGAATTCCATCGTCTTTGATTCCGCCGGTCCTACTTCCACCGGGTACGAATATTCATACGCTTCCGTCCCCTCATCGTTGTCGCTCTCTAACGTGTACACGGAAAGCGTGCCGGAAAACGGTGTCTCCGTCTGTCCGTAAAGACTGACTTTTATGGGCACAAAACTGCCGAGTTTCGCGTTTTTTCCATAAACTGCCGTGATGTCCACCGCCACCGGCACCGAATTTTCGGAGTTGGACTCCATGTTCATGCTGAAACTGTCCTGATCCTGCGCGTAAGCCGGAAAAGCCCCTGCGGACAGGACCAGGGCCGCAAGACAGCCAAACAGCAGATGTTTCTTTTTTTGTTTCATTCATTCTTCCTATATCTAATATCTGAGTGTATCGATTCAATTTCCTCCGCTGATGTGTGCAAAGTCGTTCTAATCTGGCTTTCAACTGCGGATTTTTACTTGTCTATCTTTTTCCGTGAACAGTATAGTAAATGTACGTTTCAGCTAAATATTCAATACTTTTTTATTTACTGGATCGTACCAAAATTCTCCTTATTCACATCAAAATCCACCTTCAGCTTCACCGTGAACACCGTTCCATTCAGATCGCTGGCCACGGAGATCGTTCCTCCGTGCATGTCCACGATGTTCTTCGCGATGGCGAGTCCCAGGCCCGTTCCGCCGGTCTTTGAGGCTCTCGACTGCTCCACGCGGTAAAACTTATTGAAGATCAGCGGCAGTTCCTCCGCCGGGATCACATAGCCGTAGTTCGTGACGGACACTGTGACGATATCTTCCTTTGCGAGGACCTGCACCAGGACTTTCTTTCCCTCCGCACCGTACTTGATGGCGTTGTTGATCAGGTTGTCGAAGAGTCTCGCCAGAAGATTTCCGTCCGCCGTGATGACCTGGGACGGGACGTTGCTCTTTAACTCATAGGTCAGGTCCTTATCCGCAAAGCTTGGATAAAATTCCTCAAGAAGCTGCCCTAAGAGCTTCACGATATCGACTTTTCCCACGTTCATGGAGATCTTTCCGTAGTTCATCTTCGTGAACCCGAACAGGTCCTCGATGAGCTTCTCCAGGCGTTTCGCCTTTACGTAAGCGATATCGATATACTTCTTCTGCATCTCCTGGGTCAGCGTCGGTCCGGAAGATAAAAGCTCCAGGTAGCCGATGATGGAAGTCAGGGGCGTTCTCAAATCGTGGGCGACGTTTGTGATCAGCTCATTCTTCGTCCGCTCGGATTCCCGCTCCTTATCCATAATCTTCCGGATATCCGCTTCCATCCGGTTCAGGTTCGATGCCATGGCGGAAAACTCGTTGTCTCCCATTACCTCGATCTGGGTGTTCAGATCCCCTTCGGAGATGTTCTGGATCGCCACCGCGATCTTCCCTATGTACTTCATGTTTTTCTTCTCGATCATGAGAAACGCCAGCGCGAAGATCCCGATTCCGACGATCACATAGAGGATCGTGGTGATCGTCCCCATCTTAAAGATCTGCAGGATCAGCAGATTCGCGTACCTGGTCTGCTCCAGGTATGCCAGGAGAAAGTTCATATTCATGATGAGGAACACGTCCGCCAGACATGCGATCAGGGCGCTGTAACAGATGTTCACCGCGATCTGCGTGTAAAAGCTTCTGCTCCAATCATTTTTCAATTTTGTATCCTACCCCCCAGACCGTCGTGATGATCTTATCCTGTCTCGTATCCTCTTTCATCTTTCCGCGAAGTCTCCGGATATGTACCATGACGGTGTTGTTTGCCTCGTATACTTTTTCGTTCCATACTTTCTCAAAGATTTCATCGGTGCTGAACACGCGCCCCGGGTTCGACGCAAGAAGGTACAGGATATCGAACTCGATGGGTGTCAGCTTGATCTCCTCGCCGTAGACAACGACTTTGTGGTTGTCCTTGTTGATGGAAAGTCCCCGGATCGAGATCTCGTTCTTTGCCGCTTTTCCGGTGTTGCTATTCGGGTTTAACTGGGTGTAGCGGCGGAGCTGGGATTTCACTCGGGCCGTGAGCTCCAGCGGGTTGAACGGTTTTACCACATAGTCGTCCGCGCCGGTTCCAAGTCCGAGGATCTTGTCGAGATCTGTGGATTTCGCGCTGAGCATGATAATCGGGATGTTGTTGGTCTCCCGGATCTTTCTGCACATCTCGAGACCATCCATTCCCGGCATCATGATGTCTAAGAGAACCAGATGGATCTCCTCCTTATCCAGGATCTCAAGTCCCTCTTTCGCGTTGTTTGCCTTAAATACTTTATATCCATCACTGACCAGGTAGATCTCCACGAGGTCCGCGATCTCTTTCTCATCGTCCACTACCAGAATACTGATCTGTTCCATGATTTGTCCTCCTTTTCGGTTTGTTCCTAATACCCCTATCGTACCATATTTCGACCGTTTTTTCCTTACTTTTTTCTGAAAACTAAAGGGAATTTTTTACAATTTACTGCCGTCACGGTAGGTATTTTCGGAACCGAAAATACCGTAAAATAACGTTCTGGAAGCGGATTTTGCCGATTTAGGATGCGGAGCATCAGCAAAATCCAGTTACTGTTTGCGCAAAGTGTGAACAGTAACTGCAGTTTTTTCCGTTATATGGGAGGATTTTGAAAAACAGTGAACTTTGCTTAACAAACGCCGTCTTATGTAAGCATGGACGTTTACTCATTGTCCGAGGAAAGCAAAAAACAGCAGAGATACTCTAAAAGAATATGTTCTGCTGCCTCATTTTAGATTTTAATTCTGTTTTTTCCGCCCAGTACTCTTACAGCCCTAACTCCTCAAACACGCCCTTCAGGATGATCTTCACCAAACCGTCATCCAGCACCTTGTGAAGTCCGCTGTATTTCAGAAGATCAAAATATCCCATGGATCCGCCTGCCGCGCAGAGCTTATCATAATCTTCCCATACCTTCTTCCGGTCTTCCTTCATCTTTGTGTAGAACTCGAAAGCGCCCATCTGTGCCATCGCGTAGTCCACATAGTAGAACGGATACAGGAAAATATGCTGCTTCTGCATCCAGAATCCGCCGCCCTCTAAGAACTCGTTTCCGTCATAATTTCTCCATGGCATGTAGACCTTCTCCAGGCTGCTCCATACTGCCCGTCTCTCCATCGCGGTCATCTCCGGTTTCTCGAAGACCTTATGCTGATACTCATCCACACATACCATGTACGGGATCTTCATGAGAGCGTCCGCCAGGTGGTCTCTCCGGTAATCGTCCGCCTTGTCCCCGAAGAATTTTTCCATCCACGGGTAAGTCCAGAGCTCCATGCTCATGGAGTGGATCTCGGCGCT
>CAVIYT010000125.1:1422-23613 GCA_963646925.1 Paludibacteraceae bacterium | reverse complement strand
GAACATTACTTGCGGCTACAGTACCGAAATCCGACAACGGTACCGAAACCTCAGGATACCCAGAAGATGCATTTTGAATATGTGCACCGTTTGTCATTCTGATATAAGCATTTGAACCACTGGCGGTAATAGATTTTGCGGGATCGATGGAAGCCACATTTACCATTGTGCCGCTCACCTTCAACCCGGCTGCAGAGGTGAACGTCTTTCCCGCAAGAACGTTGGCGGCCTCAGCATCACCAAATAGGGAAGCTGAGGCTCTGGCTTCCGGTGCCCAGTTAGCTCCGTTGCTTTCATAATATCCCTCCGGCAAACTATTTATTGCAATATATTTGCCATTTGAATCGGTCCCGTTTCCGACTGAACCATATTGATATTGTCCCCGTTTCTTTATCGTCCCCTCAACCGCCTCGTCATCAGAATCCTTCGTAACTGCTGTATACCCTTCAAGTACTTGTGATTTTGTGGCGGTCAGGTCATCCGAGGATGTACCACCACCGCCCTTGATCGGAATCATTACCTCACTCATGAACCACTCACTCCTTTCAGCCGAATCTTAAATTCGCTTGTCGGCTTTTTATTCTTACAGATCAACGTAAGCGTTCCGTCCGTATTGATCTGCGCACAGTCGATCATGGCCGCCATCTTACTCCAGAGTTTCGCGTCTGCTGCTGTTGTCGTATCATCCACCGCAGACCACATTTCCGCCGGATCTCCGACTTTGATTCCGGGAACAGAGATATCCTGCGTATATGGCGCTGTGGATCCGTTCCAGGATGTGGGGACAGTCACGATAATGTTGTGATACATTTTTTCTGTCTTTTCCTGTAACTTAGCAATATTTTCTTCCATGGAAAGAATATCCTGAACCGATACTGTCCCGGCAGGATTTACAGTAAGTGTTATTTGAGAGGCATTTTGCACCGTATGTTGAATATTATATATGTACGCTGACGGAGAGACGTCACTCTGCACCGGCATTTCGTCCGGAGTTATCGCCTGTGTGACAGAAAACAGCGTTTCCTCGCCATCCTCAATCTTCGCATAAAGTCCAATTGTCTCGATCCGATAAGCCTGCTCAACTGTATAATTGTCAAATCGTACGCTTATCTGCATCAAGTTCCTATCCAGTGCTTTGCTGGCAGACGGCATCGCAGTCTGAACTACATCCTGTAAGTCAATTAGTGCCGGAATATTCGTTCCTGCCGGATATGAATAGTTAGACGTTTTTGCACTTGTAAAAATTAAAGGCTTCTCACTCGCTAACGCCTGCGCAATAAGATTTTGTCCTCCATTTGTAACAACGGCCGCTCTATATACTCCCATCATTTTCCTCCTATCCATTCGATATTGTCTGAATCATAGTTCGCGATACCGCTCCTCCCACGTATAGATGGCATGAGACATAGTTGGTAGTCTGCTGGTTTGCCGTGATCTGAATATGAACCGGGACAGTATTCCACAAAAGATCATAAAGAAGATCTATGGCACTATGCCGATCTGAAGTAACCTTAATTTTCAGTTTACATGCTGCTGAATCAACAGACATCTCATATCCATCTTCTCCATACAACTCCGTAAGCTTGTCCCGCAAAAATCCGATAGAAAATGGCACGATTGTATTATACTTCTGCAGCACCCGTGTTCTTCGATATTCCAACGTATCCCCGAACCGGTATACAATTCCCAGAAGCCGCTCATAGTATGCAATCGTATTCTCATCACAGGTTGCGATGTAATTGTTTGCATATACCTTCGCACCCGCTTCTTCGAAACGGTCTAAGCTGTAACCTTGAGCCTTTTGAATCTCCCCAAACTCTCTGATCGGTCGGAAATATCTCGGCAATTGCTGTTTTAAAGTTTCTTTTGCACTACTCACCGTTGATCACCACCGTTCCAAGTACCGGCACCTGCTGCAGCTCTGCATTTTCTGTCAGTTGCAGATCTCCACTGGCTCCATTGATCCTGACATTTGAAACATTGACCACATCCTGGATTGTTAAGATCGAATATATAATTCTGGACACATAAACCGTAACCGCATAAGTAATTTGATGTGCTTTTAACGGGTCTCCCCAGGACTTACAGAGTGTATCCAGGTACTCCTGAATTTTCTGTTCAATCTGCTCCTGGTACGTCTCCACACCGTTTAACATCGTTTCTACAAAGTCAATGTCACAGGTAATGTTTAATGTCAGTGCTGCCCCCGTTGTGATCGTAACCGCGGCTCCGATCGGGGCGATTCCATATCCATCCGCGGACGGTGTGCTTTCACCTTCTTCTGGTGGACAAATGATGTTCTGAACCTTTTGCACCGTAGCGGAAAGCGCTGGCCGAAGATCATCACCCAGAATGCTGCAGAGAACTGTTCCTCCGCCCTTCCATGCCGGGTATACCTGCACTGCTCCAACGCCTTCAATTGCCAGAATCTCATTTCTGTACGATGAAAGATTTCCGCCAAAGGCTGCCACGTTAAAGGTTTCATAAAAACGGCTCCGAAGAGCATCATCGGTCTCTTCTTCCGTTCCAGCCGTAATAATGTCCCCTAAAACGGCAGAAGTGAGCCCAGCCATAGCGGTGATCGGAAGCAGATTTCCAACATAGTTATTTCCGGAAACTCCTGCATCCGAACACTTCATCTCGTACACATATTCCGTTTCACTTTCGGAAATTTTTTCTCCCACCACGAAGATCTGTGAATCCGCGCCGTTGATCGTCTTAAATTCGGCTCCGGATGGCACTGCCGTATTGAATGTTCCTTTACGGACTGCCGCCGTTGCCTGCTTTCTGGTAAGTCCTCGCGTCTGAACGATCTTGTCCAGAGAATCTCCGACAGCCGTTGCCGGATAGGCGTTATCCTGGATCTGCTTTAAGATCATGTATATGCCTTCCAGATACCATGCAGCCGGTCCAATGGCGGCCTGGATCATGCTACCCTCTCTGGTATCAATACTCGGGTCCACCTGATCCAGCATCTCTTTCTGAATGGCTTCTTTCGTATATCCACTAAAATCGATCACAATTTCACCTCCTCCGTCAATGTTCCATATACGGTCTTCACATCAAAGCGGCAGATAAGCTCTCCCATCTTAGGCTCCGAAAACTCGAAATTTTCAACGGACAGGATCCTGCTGTCATTTGAAAATGCATCCTCGATCCGGCGCGGAAGCTCACTCTCAATGAAGTCCCGCTCCTCGCCTACCAGGCTTTCCAGCTCTCTTCCGAAGTTGGATGAATAGATCTGCCATTCAAATCTTTCATTCTGAAGGATGATCTCGACCGCCTGCCGCATCGCCGGAAGTCCTTCATCCATTCCGGAGATCTGTTTCGAGGACCAGTCGATCAAAAATGTTTTCGTCGGTTTCCCGACATACTGCAGGGACACATCAAGCCCCACACCTTCCGGTAACGCTGCCATCTTGCCCTCCCTATGTAATCTTCGATAAAATAATAAATTGCTGCCCTTTCTGGACTCTTAAAAGCAATACCTTGTCTCCAATCTTTAGACCTTCTGTAACCGTCACGGTTCCTCCAGCTCCGCCCTGGACCGGAACAATTCTTTCAATCACATTACTGGTCAGGATCAATGCGTTTCCGGAAATCGGCGGAAGTGATGTATCTGTCTGAATGGTGAGCGGAGATGTCTTCGTGACCGTCCCTGTCGCCTTGTCCGTCATTTTTATCGCGTCCACATAGTTTTTTACGATCTGCTGAATTACGCCGACAAAACCCGTCATACGATGCTCACACCTCCCAACTGTTCAAACGATTTCACCTCGATCTGCATGGTGTGGTCCTCGCCGTCCCACTTCTGTGTTACCTTCTCCGCAAGCAATAGTCTTGAGATGGCAAGATCCTCAATGTCCCCGATTTTCACCGGAATGATCATTCCTGCGCGAATCTCCGGGATCCCGATAGCCTCCAGTTTCAAGGTCTGAAGAACACGGTTGTAATACTCCAGATATGCCTTACACATCGCATCGATCTGGGCTTCATTTAACTTTTCATCCACCTCGTCGTAATACTGAAGAAGTCCCCACTTTTTGATGTTGTCTGTATCCTCATGCACATATACATCTGTCCGTCCGCTTTTCTCATTCTTCCGGACAAGCTTCACACGGTTATAGGTGTCGGAATCGATGTCCCGCTTGTAGGTGTAGTCCGTGGCCAGACTGCTGTCTCCGATCATCATGCTGGTGAACCAGTTCTTTGCTTCCACCAGAGTCAACTCCCCTGCCTTGTCATACAGAATGAAGATCTTCCCAGTCTGAATAATCGTCTCTGACAGCGCATCAAACACGATATTCAGACACTCCTCATTTTCCTTTAACAGGCTTGGAAATATATAACCGGTTGCCTCCAGTGTCCCCACCTTTAAGCCGAAGTCCCCGGAGATCCGCGTGATGATCTGTTCCAGGTTCATATTCTCAAAGGAATAGCTGGCATTTGCCTTCAGATAACGAAGCTGATCATACGCCGTATAGGATGTCTCGCCGTCTCTGGTCCGTTCAATGGTAAACACGTACCCCTTAAAGAGCTTTATGCCATCGACGCTGTACTCCACGGAGCTTCCCTCCGGAATCCCGATCGGACCTTCCTCCAGGCAGGAGAACTTTAGCTTTCCGGGAGCATCCATCCGGTTCGTCGTGAACTCGATCTCCCTGGCAACCTCTATGTATTCCATGATCGTCACCTGTTCTGAACCGTCGGGAGCTTTTCCCTTAATTTGAACCTGCAATGATCTCTCCATCTTTCATCACCCCGTTATCTGCAGCTGGCTCTCCGCTACCCAGCCATAGGAACCGACATGAACCGGATAGGGATTTCCGGAAACGATCCTGGTCACGGTGGTGCTCAGGTTATTCGCTGTCCCATGCGGCTTTCCGCCATAGCTGTCATAGCAGTACTCGCCATTCACAATGACCGGCGCTCCGACCCGGAGGACCGGCGTTTCTACCGCCCTCTCGGTCTCCGTGGCTGCTTCTGCGGTTGCCTGTCCGACCGCCGGTGTCGTGAGGATCGATACGACCTTTGGAGCATAAGAACGGTATTCCTTCAGTTCCAGACTGTAATAAACGTCCTTCGGCTCTCCGCCCTTGTCCTTTACCTCGAAGTTTGATACGATGCACTTCATGTTCGTGTCATACACGCCGGATCTCGTAATGATCAGCCGGCAGACCTGCTTCTTTTTCAATGCATTTTCAAAGTATTTCAGGTAGTAGGATGGCGCTTTCGCTCCGCTGTTCACATACACGGCGCTGCGGTCCCCAGGGAAAAAAGATTCCCAGGAGACCTCTTTTAACGAAGGTTTCCTGGGAACCACGATCTCTCCCACGCCGATGACATCATATGTTTTATGGTCCGTCGGATGTTTTGTCTCGATCTCCTCCGGATTCACCGGAAGCTTGACTTTCTTTCCGGCGAACACCAGATAGATCGAGCATCCACTCTCCAGTTTTCCCATATGCATGCTCTCCTTTCATCATCCATGAGGAACCGGCGTCTGCGAGTTCATCTCCTCGATCAACATCTTTCTGAGATGTTCAGAGACGTCTTCCGCTGTGAGGTTTCCACCAGAGGATGGCGGAATCGTCACATTGATCTCCGGAGCCATGGTCTTCAGCTCGATCCGGTTCATGTAGCGCCGCTCTGCGAGATCCCTGTAGATCTTCAGATCCTCGTCTGACAGCTTGATATCATCTACCTTGCCGACTTTCCCGACCTTTGCCACCTTATCGATGTCCCCGTTTCCGGACAGATCCAGGTCTCCAAAGCTGCCCGCAAGCTTGCTGATATCGAGATCCAGATTTTCGATCTTAGAACCGAGATTCGCACCATAATCGCCAAACTGCTTAGCGGTAGCACTGACATCAAGATTTGCCATGCGCTTGATCTGAATTGCATTCTCTCCGAAAGTGCTGTCCACCCAGTCAGATATCTTTCCTCTGAACCCGCTGACTGCGCCCTGAAGATGTGATCCTGTCAACGCATCGATGGCTCCAGCCACAGTCTCGACCATGCTGAGGATTGTATCCAGTACACTGGAAAACAGATGTACGGTTGCCCCGAGAGGATCATTCCACACATTCGCAAAAAACTCCGCAAACGATGCAATTACATTCCAAAGTGTAGCAAAGACATTGTATCCGGTCGCATAGACCATTCCAAATACATAGCCAGTAACCGCACCGGCTTCCTGCATGCCAAATCCAAACTGCTGTGCCGCAACCAACGCCACCGCGAATAAAGATGCTAATAAAAGGATCGGCCAGTTCGCCATCGCCCAGGCTGCGGCACTCGCCAATGCGGCGCCAACAGATTGTGCCTTTAAAAGCAAAAAACCAACTCCTACCGCGGCAAGTATCGGAATAACCATGTCCATGTTCTCATGCGCCCAAAGCGCTCCGGATCCCACGGCCGCCAGTGCATCTGTTCCAACCTGCGCCAGAACTGAGAACAGAGAAATTACTTCTCCCAGGATATCCTGTCCCTTGTCTGTCTGAATGAAATCGTTCCAGGACTGCGCCATCTGCTTGATCTCATGCTGAACGATGTTCTGTCCCTGGGTCATGGCATCCGATAAGGTCATCGGAATCGATTCGAACTTCTGGTTTGTCTGTTCCGCCATATCAAGCAGTGCGTTCTTCACGACCTGGGCCGTAACCTTTCCATCTTCCGCATACTGCTTGATGGATCCAGACGCCCAGCCCATGCTTTCCTCAATGGTTCTGGCAATTCCCGGGGCCGCTGCAAGAATAGAGTTTAGATCCTGTCCTCGAAGGACACCAGCTGCCATCGCCTGGGTGAGCTGCACCATCGCATTCGCCTGCTCCTGGGCCGATGCTCCGCCGATCTTGAACTGCTTATTGACCTGTTCGGTGAAAGCAATCAATTCCTGGTTGGATGAGAACGCATTCTTCGCATTCAATCCCATCTTACCGACCGCATCCGCTGTATCCGAATACGACGACTTTGACCGCAGTGCCGATTGATAGATCATTTCACTGAGCTGTTCTGTCGTCTGCAATCCGTCATTCATCAGGTTTAATCTGGCAGTGATCTGCGTCTGCGTATCCGAGAGATCCAGGAAATTTTGAACCAGTTTTACCACACCTGTTGCTGCCACAATACGCTTTATTGTACGCAAAAGCTTTCCTGCCTGATCATTTGTTTTCTGAGTTTCCCTGCCAAGCCTGGACTGATTCTCGATCGTCTCAATCAAAGCATTGTTGCTTTCCTCAATGGCTGCTGTCATCTGGTTAAAACCGTTTCCATTGATATCATTCGCAGATCGTCCCAATGTCTGAAGAGCATCCCCTTGTTCCTGAATTTTTTCCGTCAGATCAGAAATCTTCTGATCCAGCATCGAAAATCCTGCAGTTGCAATGTCATTTGACGATTGTCCCATCGAGATAATACTGCTATTCACATTCTCAGTAGTTCTTACAGCTGATTCACCCAGATTAAGGAAACGGGTAAAGGCAGCCGTAAAATCATCCGTTAAAACAAGTCGTTCATGTACCTGTCCCATTCTCCCGCCTCCTTACTTATCCTTGATTTCTTTCGACAATCGGTCCATCATGGCTGCCATAAGAAGCTTCTCCCTCAATGGGCGCTTTTCAAACTCTTCCGGGAAGATTCCGAGGGAGACAAACGCAAAATAACTTGTCTCTGTCTCCCAGTCTCCTCCCGCTAGGAGTTTTTTGCTTCGTTCAGCAGATTGCTTGCCATCTTGATATCGTTGATCTCAGTAATGGCATCAGAAATGACCTGCTTCTCACCGATCGTGAACATGAGACTTGGAACTTCCATGGGATCCATCACGCCATAGAAACTGCAGAGCTCCGTGTCTTTGAGATTCGGTGTCTCCAGGCATGTGACGATCAGCTCGTTTCCGTACGCAATACTGTCAAGCTTGCCCTTTACCGTGTTTCTTTTCACGATCAGTTCGTTCTCTTTCGGTGTGATCGTTTTTACCACGAACGGAATCTTATTTCCCTTTTCATCCTTGAAATTCTCAAGAAAGATCTCCTTTGTCTTTCCGGCCGGGATCGGTCTTAAATATGCTCCTAAGTTTCCCATAAACTTGTCCTCCTTATTTACCTAACTGAGACGGCTGGCTGTTGAAATGCTTCAGCGGCTCAAAATCATTAAATGTGAACTGAATATCTTCCTGTAAGCTATCCGCAGAATCATCCAGGATCGCAATCGGAATCTTTTTCAGGATCACATTGTAGAGCACTACAGTCTGCGATCCGAGAGATGATGCCGGATCATCGTTGGTGATCTGGAAGTTGATCACCGGGAATTTTCCGGTACGTTTAAACTCCGCCAGAAGCTTCAGCAGTGTCGGGGTTCCATAATAGATCGTTGCGGATCCGGAGTACTTTAACCCCTTAACCTTCTCCTGCTCTGTCAGTGCACCAACGACCTTAAACTCACCAGTCTGGATCTCTGCGCTGGCTTCGAATTTCTTCAAACCAAACAGGAGCTCGTTGCTGCCATCGATCACGACAAACGCTTTTCCGGCCGCGCCGCGGTAAGAGTCCTGGGCAAGTAAATATCCTTCGTTGATTGCCATGTCTTACACCTCCTTACTCATTGTCTGAATTAACAGATACATTCACTGTCATGTAGATCTTCTCGATGCTGTCTACCGGCTGGATCGCCACGTTTACGATGACCGCATCGATCTCATTACCCGGAAGGACCTCCACGTCATCCGATTCGAAATTCTGGATTCCACCATTTGCCTGCATCTCGTTTAAGTATCCAACGATCCAGCCCTTCAGAAGGTTTCTTCCATCGTCGTTGTTGTTGGTCTTTCCGATGTAATACAGGGAAAACTGCTTATAAACATCGTTACAGAACTGGTTCAGGACACGCATCACGCGGTTCTTTGCAAAGCAGCTCTGTTTATCCACCGTGAAGCTTGTCAGCGTATTGATATCTGTGCATACCTTGACGGTGTCGAAGGTATCAATGAACACGATTTTACCCTTCTGGATCGCTTCCTCGATCTCCGTATCGGTAAGTTTCGGGCTTGCCTCCACTGCATTCGGATATCTGGCATATGTAAGAGACTGGTTATACGGGGCGCCGGCCTCTGCTCCGCCGAGCCACCAGGTCACCTGCTGCGGTGTCAAAGTAGTTCCATCAGAGAGCTTGACGCCGTTTCCGACGGAGATCACCCACTCACTGTTACTTTCTTCCGCTGCCGCCATAACCGCCTGGCATTTACGTCCCACGCGCTCCGAGATACGTTTCACGAAAGAGGCGTATGCCTGGATAACGACCTGTTCTGTCCCGTCATATACCACAACATCGAAACTGTACTTCTCAAGCACCGTCAGGAATGCGGAATAATCTGCATTTGCGATTGTCGGGTCCTTGCCTCCTGTGAGCGCTGTACCCGCTGTCTCTGTAAAGTTGTTTCCTGTTCCCGAGAATGTAACCCAGGCATTCGCTGTAAGCCCGGCGATCTCCGTAACGGTCTGCTCGTCCACGGTCCGTCCGTCCACGACGGTAGAAACTACATAGGTGCTCTCCGCATCCGGATCTTCCTGGACGATCATCGTGATATCATTGCCGCGGATACCTTCATAAAGCGCTGTCACTGTTAAAGCTCCGATCGTTCCAGCTGCCTTTGCTCCGCCGGTTCCCTTTGGACGATACAGAAGGATCTTGATCGGTCCCGGAGTTGTATCGCTTCCTTTCATCATTTCCCGCAGGAACATCGCCTTATCGTTTGTGGTATCGTATCCGATGTACGGGGTTAAGTCCTCACCCGGGATGATTGTCTGCATGACCTCACAGGGGCCCCAGGAAAGAGGCTCTGCAATCGCCACGATACCTTTTTCTCCAATGCTTGCCGAAAGGTTTCCGCTGGACTTCGTGTTGATATACACGCCCGGCTGGACCTTATTCTGGCTCATCCATGTTCCGCCTGCCATATTATCTGCCTCCTTTCAAAGCCTTCTCCAGGGCGTCGATCGCTCCGGAGATCGTGTATTCCGGTTCTGTCAGGATCACCCTGGCAAAATCCGGCTGATATGCTGCAAGATGGCGGCTCTTTAAAAGCTTCTTCGTGGAGTACTTTTTCTCTTCCGCCTTTGCCGTTTTCTTAACTGTCCTCTTTGATTCCGACATTGTTTTCCTCCATGTCCTGCATGAGATTTACAGTTTCTTTCACCAGGATCCGCTCCCTGATGTGGAACTGATAATGCAGCTCCTCATCCTCAATGCTCCACCGGCGTTCCCAGGTTGCGATCAGCGCGCTGTCCCCGCTGTCGTCTGAATATCGGAACATCTCCAGGTTCCCGTCCAGGAAATCCGCAATCTCATGGATCTTCTGGTTTCCATTCGGGAGATTTCTCTGCTGCACAAAGACGATATCCACGCCCAGGTCCCGGAGATACCGGTTCCCCACATGGTCTTCGATCGTGGACGGCATGTAGAAAATAAAGAAGCAGGGAAAACTCGTTCCCTGCTGGTTTGGACTATCGTATACCGGGCAGTCCGGATATTCTTCAGAGAGAAGTTCTGCCAGGCTGTTGATCACATAAGGTAATGAGAAAATCATTTAAGCGCCTCCCTTACTCTCTGATCCAGTTCCCTCCGAACCGTATCCCGGTATTTTCCGATTCCTGCTTCTTTCATGTATTTTCCCTGCACGTAAGTCGTTTTTGTGCCGACCATGAGACCGCCGGATCCATCTGGACTCATCTCCAGAAGATTCCCGTTGATGATCAGCCCCGGAACGAAGTGCTTATCTACCCGGTGGCCGTCATTCACATAGGACGCATACTGCATGTTGTTATTAAGTTCCGTTATCACGGATCCGCCGGACACGATCGGTGTTGTTACACTGTCTGTCGCCCAGTGCTGTGCCATCTGTCCGCTTCTCATGTTAGTCCCGGCGAGAGTTCCATCATTCGGCGGCGTCTTTTCCGTTGCCACACGGACTGCTTCATTTGTTGCTCCTTCAGCAACTTCCGCCATGATTTTCGGAACATTCTCTCCGGCTTTTCTCAGTTCTGCCAGGCGTTTCCGCATCTGGCTTCCAAAGCTTGACAAATAATCACCTCCCGGATCCGATCAGGTTGTCCCTCAGAAGAACGACCTCTTTGTGCTCCAGACCGGTGAGCGCTCCGCCGATCGGATCGTAAAAATCCTGCGGTGGTCCGGCAAGATACCGTTCCGGCTGGTTCGCTTTGCCGATATTTCCACCGCGGACCACATGGAGCTCATCCCCGGCCTGGATGTCTGCGGAGAGATCACAGGAGATCTTATCTTCTCCCCTGGTCCTTGCGGCGTTGTCCGTGATGCTCGGGCTTCCGGTTCCCGTGTGGTACACGCGGCACGGAATGCCCTCTCCAACCTTCTTCCGCTCCTGTCTGGAAATACTTCCATCCTTCACAGTAACTACCCGGTAAACGTCCACAAGGTCCGTGTACCAGCCTTCAAAAATCGGATTATCCAATCCACATACCTCCCATTCCCACCAGGCGGGCGAGTGTTGCAAGCTGCTGACCGTACTGTGTGGCATTCCAACTGCCCCACTTTTCCGTTCCGATCGTCACCGCGGAATTATCGTAGCTGACGGATGTGTCTCCCATAGTGGCGCTTTTAATGACTCCCGCCGGCTGTGCCTTTGCGGCTGCCTGTGCCGCCCCGGATGATTCCGGAGCATATGTCTTTAAGTACATTGCCGCAAAATGCGCCAGGTAAAGCCCCGCGGCGTAACGCCACATGCTTCCCCAGCGCGATGGAAGGACACTGTCATTGACCTGATCCAGGAACATCTGAAGGATTCCTTTCGGAAGAAGATCCTGGGTCTCAGGATCCCCATCGTTCTCCGGAGTGACTTTCTTCGTAAACTGCGGGAAGTCTTCCCGGAACAGCTCTTCCGTGTAAGCTCCCCGCTCTCCTGGCTGTGTAAGGTTTGCCGCCTGCTCTTTTGCCGCCTGAAACTTCGCTGTCATTGGATTCGTGCTTCCATACGGCCACATAGGCATCACTCTTTCTTTGTGCTCTTTGCTTTTACAGACTTTTTAGTTTCTTCCTCGGCAGCATCTTCTTCCGCCGCCGGTTTCTCTGCATCCGGACGGATGTCATATTCTGCTGTCTGCTCTGCTGCCGCATCATCTGCCTTATAGAGATCCTTGTCTTTTGTACCGCCCGGAACCGCAATATTACCGCCGACGATCGCTCTCTGGACGAGCTCACTCTTTGCAACATCCTCCGGGATCTCTCCGATATAATCCTTTTCGATCCGGTAAAACGAGCCATCGGCCCGTCTCACCAGATAATTTCTTTTCGCTACAATAAACATGTGCTCCCTCCTTAAATTCCGTCTACATAGAGCATGGTCTGGTCGTAGAACAACTCTACCTCGGACAGGTTTCCAGCATAGGCAGTGTCAAAGCAGAAGTCCTGAGTGTTAGAACTTGTCATGGCTCTCGTGAGCGGTACCAGCTCATCCATCGCAAGGAAACGTTCTTCATTGCGGTAGACTACCATACGATCCGCTCCTGCATCTCCGGCTCCCTTGCACCACTTTGTTGCTGCGATCACAAGATCGGATCCGTTCTGCTTGGCAACGTTGTTCTCGAGCAGGAAGGTTAAGATCGTCTTTTCTGCCAGATCTGTCACCTTTGTGGTCGCGAGGTAATTGAACTGCTCATACGGCATGATGATATGGTTCGGAATCGCTGCATTATCGTTCTCGGAGGCATTCCATGCTAAGAGGATCGCCTCGTTGATGTCCTTCAAGATCTGATCCGGTGTCTTGTCCTTGAACTTTGTACTGGATGTCGTTGCACCATTGGATGCCGCGTTTGTTACGGTGACATCCGGATTGTTTAACAAGCCTGTGGTGCCAAATCTGGAAAATCCCACGTAGGTATTCTCATCCATGTGCTTGTCGTAAGTCAGACGCAGACCGTCACGAAGGAGACTGTCCATGTTGCGTCCGGTCATATTACCACGCTGCAGATCAACCCACATCACACGGGTACCTGCGGCAACCATGTGGGTTTTATACTGTCCTTTCGAGAAGTCCGCCTGTACCATCGGAATTCCATTCGCACCGCCGGAATGCATCAGGTTATCTCCGGAACCTCCGGTGATGCCATAGCCGACCTGCATTGCGGAAACAAATTCAGCCCAACCGCCGCCAACGCGGATCGGGATATCTCTCGCGTATGTAAAACTTGTGAGCGGTGTCCGGACGAGTGGATCGCGCTTCTCAAGCTCAGCATTAAGGAACGCCTGGCCGGATGCAATTCCGGCTGCGTCCATGGTAAATGCGCCTGCATTTGCGGCTCCGGCGGACCGGCTTGCCGCTTTCCCTAAGTCAAAAGTACCTACATTTCTAAATGCCATGTCTCGTTCCCTCCTATGCGTTTAAGATGGTCAGGATCCGCATCTCTGCCACGCCGTTCGCGTCCGCGTTTCCCTTCCACTGTGCGTTTGTCAGTTCCACGGTCTTTCCGGTATCAGCTGCCGCCTCGAAGCCTCCGATAACTGCCTTCGGATAAGATTCGTTTGCCGCAATGCGGATGTAGACCTTTCCGCCCGGTGCCGGTGTGCCGTTCTGGCAGATCACGTTCACGCAGCCACGCTTCATGACCGGCACTGCCTCGTTTTTGCGGTATCCGCCCTCGTTCTGGTTCATATAGTCAGTTGCGGATTTCACTTCACGGATTGCAACTCCGACAAAGTTCGCCGCTGTGGACGCTGCCTCCCACGGTTTTACTGCTCCCGCGGTTCCGAGTACTACCGGCGCACCGAACTCGATCTCACCTTCACTCGGATGGGTGTCCACCACCATGTCTGCCTGTCTTGCATAGCTTCCGGCATAGCCGTGCGGCATGCTCTTTCCAATTACCTGTCCTCTCATCAGTTATTCTCCTTTCTCTTGTGCGGGTTTCTCGCGTCATAAGCAGCCTGGCACTGGTCCACATCCATGACCGGCGCTTTGTCGACTGCCTTTTTTGCATTCGCGCGGGATGCATTCAAGATCGCGCTGATATCGCTCTTCGAATCTTTTGTAGTAACAAGCTTGATCAGCGCATCAGAAACAGCCTGTCTCTGTACCGGGTCCTGGATTGCTGCCACGGTCGGGCGCATTGCCTTTAAGATTCCGAGAGCAACCGCTTTGTCCATACCTTCAGAAGATTCTTCATCCATCTCTTCTGCCGGAACGACTTTCGCCTCATCCTCTTTCTTTTTTTCTTCCTCCGGATCGGCGTCTTCGGTTTCTTCTAATGCCTTGATAGCTTCGTCCATCGGATCTTTCTTTTCTTCCTCCGGTGCTTTGTCAAGGACCTCTAAAAGTCTGTCGATCTTCTTATCCAGGGCATCCAGGAATGCGGCATCCTTTGTCGGAGTCTTTCCTGGCTCGCCTGGCTTCTCTTCCGGAGTCGATTTCTCCGCCGGAGCAGTTCCCTCCTTACCCTTTGTTTCCTCCGCATCTAACGCGGCTGCAGCATCCATGGCCATCTGCTGGATCTCTTCCGGACTCTTATCTTTGACGGCCTGCCCGAAGAGGTTGAATAATAATCCTTTTCTGCTCATTGCTTTCCTTTCCGGCATCTCTGCCTTTTTGTTTTTATCTGAATCTAAAATAGCGGCCCGCTTCCCGGCTCTTCCCCGGTCCACTACCGCTACATGATTCCCTCTGATGTTTTTCTGGCTGTATGTGCCATCCTCATTCTTCGCATAATCGCATTCATATCCACAGCTGATCTCCCGCTTTCCATTCTGAATCGCATCGATCAGGTCTCTGTCGTGGATATGAAGGTCCGCGATCATGAAGTCCTTCCATTCGCCGGTTCCCCGACGGATGTTCTGCGCATGTCCCATCTCGTATGTCTTCACATCATCCGGTCCGATCAGTCCCGGCGGATGATCATTCGTCACCGGCTTCCCCTCAAAAGATGCCAGAGCCGCCTCAGAAAACACCTCATCCGGCGAACGGATGACGGCGATGATCCGGTCGGAATCCCCACCGGAGAGCCCCAGTTCACTTCCGAGATAGTCCTGCGTTCCGGTACGGGCAATCGGCACATTCTTACAAATCAAAAAGCCCTCGCCAGTCTCGATCTGGTTTGGGCTTATCGTGTATCCGTAATATGCAAGCATTTATTTCCACCTTTCTGTCTTGTCGCACCTCACGCAGCGTTTCACATAACCGCCATATGGACCCGAATCCCGGCTCCAGTGTTTGCAGTAGTGATGGCTGCACCGATGCTGTCTGACCCACTTGAAAATTCCCATCGTGATCACCTCCCTGTTTCTGTTGCGGTGTCGCAACAAATTTATTTTATTTCAATATTTGGAAGTATTCTTTCCGGATAAAATGTTAACTCGTAATGATATTTATCCGTTCCTTTCGGTTCTGTCTGTTCCATTACATAGCAAGTCCAGTCATTCAGATAAATATAATCCTTACAATACTGGTCAGCTCCTGTTTTAATCGTTACTACTAATTCATTTGAGCTGTTATTACTAAGAGCCATATACCCTTCTGCCTGAAGCATAATTGTATCTGTTCTCGCATTTGTAACCGTAATTCTTCGATAGACATTAAATTCATTCGCATCTTTCGATAAATTGTGGTTAACTGTAGACGCCGTTGAACAGCCGGTCACACCACCCGCTACACAGGCTGCCATAAAAAATGCTGCTATTTTCTTTTTCATTATCTTCTCTCCTTAAAAATGGATATAAAAATACCACCGGCCATTTCTGACTGGTGGTACTTATACTCCGTTAATTTGTCTGGTAATAAACGGTATCTCGAATACCTTCAAGCATATACGTTTTCTCCGAAGGCTCCTGACCTTCATCCATCCAGTAAATCGACTCATCTTCCATTAAGTCCATAAAGTCTAGCTTAGTATCCACATCAACCTCAAAATGTCCATTGTTCTCAAGGTTCAGGACGCGCTGCACAAGTGGATGATCTGGATACATTTCCTTTAAAAATTCTATCTGTTCTTCTGACAATTCAAATTTCTGAATTTCCATTTCTTTCATTTACCCCTGGCTGTAAGGACACTTCGAGCAAATATCTCTTGCTTCTTCAATATCCTTAATCTCCTCTAATTCTTTTGTTGATGACACTTTAAAAAAGCGGTTCAAACACATCATTGAGTCATAACATAAATCTGCACTTATTACTTTCCCATATGTCGGACAATAATGATCCGCTTCATAGTCCAAATCATAAGCCATTTTTCCGTATCACCTCCAAAATCGTATCTGTACTCTCATCAAAATCCGTCTTATTCCAGGCAGTCTTATAAATCCAATTATCACCACTCTTTGTAATTACACATACACCAGAAGAACTGTAAAACACCTGGCGTCTCCCACCCCACTGCGAAAACATACATCGAGCATTATTCATATAACTGCGAATATCATCATCTGTAATCTGCCGTTCCATCATTCTATGCATAATATGATACGGATCGCGCTTTCCTTCCGGCAGAATAAATGCCTGTTTCTTTTGTGGTGGTAATGGATTTCCAATGTTATGCAATCCAAGTTCTTTGAGATTGCACCCAACATTATAATATTTCTTATTGCTTGACGGATACTTTTCTAAATACTCTTTTAGTCCTTTTGTGTACTTCCACTTCTCAGGATCATTATACTTCAACTCCCTGAACTTTGCAAAGTCTTTCGGTACATCTTTTCCCAATACAGCCCGATACTCTTTATGCTGCTTCATATCCCGAAGGAGCTGCTGCCGGTTCTTCTCTTTTTCCCGGTATGCCTCGATCTGCTTCTTCGTTCTGGGATCCCGGCTTAGAGGATTCTTTTCGATATTTGAAAAGTCCTTGTCCTTCTGGATCCGCTCCGCGCTCTTGCCGATCGTGGTGTATTTGACCAGGCTGTGCAGGCAGTTCGGATGGATATTCAGATAAGTATTTGAGAGATCATCGCTTCCATACGGATCGACCTTTCCAAATGCTACCGTCAGCGGCGGATACTCTGGATTGGTGCCGCTCTTCGAGTACACACGTCCCTCTAACGACGCACACACCGGACAGGTCGTCCCAACTTTCGTGATCTGCCAGAGATCATATTCATCGGATGTCAGGAGCGCCGCCACTTCCGCCTGCCTGGCCGTCGTGCGGACCGCCATGTTTCCGTAGGCCTGCATGCTCCATTTCCGGCCTGCCTTGTCCGTAAAGCCGGTGATTCCATTCGTCTCCAGCTCTTTTACAAGATCCTGGCTGCTCTTGATCCACGGCTTTCCTGCTGCCTCCTGCCGGAGGATCTGTTCCAACGCAAGTTTCCGGTACGGATCATTCTCCAGTCTTGCGATCGTGAACACGGTCTCAACGCTCTTCTTCGCCGTTCCCGCCATCTCCATGAGTTCCCCTTGAAGATTGTTCGCTAACTGCTCCATAATGGCGATCTGCGTCACAGAGTGCGTTCCTGTGATCGTCCTCGCATTGGCATATCCCGCGGCATCTTTATCCGAATGATAAAAGATTTTTTCGATCATCACCGGCACATAGCTCCAGGAGGTGTCCACCATGTTCTGAAGGATCTTCTGGACCCGTTCCAGCGCCACTACCTCTGCATATTCTACATGTCCCGCGGCGCGTTTCCGGGTGATCTCTTTGATCAGCTCCTGCTCTGTCCGGAGGAAAAGATTTCGAAGCAGCGCCGTGACGTCAGCCTTCTCCGGCGGTCGGATCTTCGTTGCCATAGCCTACATCATCCTCCCCTGCACTCCCCGGGAAGGAAAAGCCTGCCATGGGATCCTGCATGCTGCGGGACTCCGAGTAGAACTTTCCTTTCCCGGCTTCGATTGCTTCATCCGTGATCTTGCTGTAAAGCCCCGTCTCATCGGACAGGCTCTTTAACTCCTGCATAGCGGTTGCCGCATCAATCAGATCATTCTGATATGCCGCCAGGACCGCATTGCTCTTCCGCTCTGTGATCTCTGCCACATCCTTCGCATCCGGCGTCTGCATCGGTGGGAAGTCGATATCCATATCGTCCGGGATCCTGCCCCACGCCGATAACGCCATGATTGGGAGCAGCCGTTCGATGATTCCCCGGAGCTCCGTCTCACGCAGCCCATCGATGTAATCGTAATAGTTCTTCAGATCGGACTCTCCCGTGGCGTTCATACCGGCAGGAGACCGTCCAAATAACTTCGTCACCGGCGTCCTCGCCGCTCCGGCCACGTCCATCATGACTCGATCATAGACATCCGGAAGGCCGGTGAAGGTGTACTGGGTGTTGTGGATCGCGTCTCCTTTGTTGATCATCCGGGTCCCGAAGTTGCTCTCCATCACAGACTGCGCTGCCAGTGTGTTCCAGAAGCGCCGCTGGATCTCAGAGTTCGCAGATCCAAGCAGCTGATCCAGGCCATCCGTCTCCTGATAGTTGATGTTCGCCCGGAATGTGAGTGCTGCAATGTTCCCGGCCACGTTATCCCGTCGGGTCAGCTCCTCATAGATCGCTTCGACTTCCGACTCTCCCCAGTACTGTTCCGTCACCTGCTCCATCCAGGGAAGCTCCCTGCCGATGAATCGGATCACCCGGCTGTGATGTACCCGCGCCACCATGGTCCCTGTCTCATCATTCCGGACTGTGTAGAACATCGGGAGTCCGAAGTCCTGGTCTTCCGGATCCGTGACAAGCTCTCCTTCCGGATACACTCCGTTCCAACGATCCAGAATGTGAAGTCCCAGGAAACTTCCCGGCATGATCGTATCCAGGTTCAGCGGCACGCTCATGTCATTATGTCCCTTGATCAGGATCACACCCACCGCGCCGCCGTAGAGCCGTCCCCAGTACATTCCGAGGAGCAGCTTCTTCCGGATCTGTGTCCGCCGTTCCAGTTGCGTCATCTGCTTCAGATATTCCGGCGCCACACTGGTCTTCAGATCATACCATTTCCGCAGCATGTCATTCGGAATCGTGGAGATGATGTTCTGGATGATCCAGTTCTCCCGGTACAGGCTTGTCAGAAGCTGATAGTTCTGCGTCATCCGGGTCATCGGATACTCTGTCGCCTGGAGAAGATCCAGCGTTCCGAATCCGATCCTTGCCGCAGGATTAGAAAAGGCGTCCATCGTCATGACGGGCGCCCTGGAATCCATATTCTGTTTTGAATCCGCCCGTGTCCGGCGGGATGCCTTTCTCTTTGCCATCAGTCTGTCCTCCTACGCACCGATCCTCCACTTTGGCAGGACCGTGTTGCAATAATATCTCAACGCATCCGGTCCGTGGTCTTTCTGCTTCACAGGCTTCTCCTCGCCACGCTCCGCTGCCTTTTCGTCCCAGACGTAGGACCTCATCTCTCCGAGCAGGCCCTTGCAGTTTTCCTTGTTGATCCGGATGTTCCGCTTCGCTAAGAGCGATCCGACCACGCGGATCCCGTCCTCCACATCGTTGTTCGCCGGTTTCACATACGCACCGCGGCTGCGGAGCTCCGCGATAAAGGATGCTGCTGACGGGTCCACAACGACCATGCACTGGTCTTCCGGTGTTGTTCCCATGAACTCCTCCATATCGTCCGCGTACTGTGAATCCGTCCTCTGTGGGTTTCCGCTGCGTCTCGCTTCCTCCGACCGGCTGTCCCAACGGTACTCCCGATCGACCCACAGCGTCTCTCCGTCGTCCCACACTTCCAGGAACACACAAGGGTTCGTGGTACCGTAGTCCACAGAGATTGTCTTAGCCGCCACACTCTTCAGTCCTGCCGGACGTTCTGCGTTCGTGTACAGGTTCGCGTTCGTGAGCATCGTGTAGATCAGACCTTCCGCCACGGCCCACATGCCCTTGATGTACCGCAGATAGAAGACCCCGGCATACATTTCCCGGTACTTTTCCTTGACCTTTTCCGAAAGACTTAAATTGTCATCCATCGTAAAGTGAAGGTACAGGAGCCGCTTCTTCTTCCGCTTATCGATCCACTCAAGCTTGAACCAGTGCATCGGTCCCGCCGGGTTGCAGTTAAACCACCAGGTCGCGCCCTCCACGGAACAGCGGCCCGTCGCCTGGTTCACAAATGATTCCGGCATCAGCGCAACCTCATCAAAAAAGGCTCCTGCTGCCGTGATACCCTGTACCAGGTCCTGGGAACCTTCATCCTTGCCGCCGAAGATGTAAAAATAATTAGTTTTGCCGTTTCTGGAAACCTCCAGCATATTTGGAAGATCTCCGGAGATATGATAGATCCAGTGATATCCCCGGCTGGTCAGCATCAGCTTGAGGTTCTGCAACACATTTCGCTTGAAGGAGCTGATCGTCTTTCCTGCCATGATGAAGTTCTGGCTGTCATACTTTGACATCGCCCACATCACAAAGGATAAACTCATGCTGACGGTCTTTCCGGAACGGATCGCGCCGTCTGCAATGATGCCGGTGGCACCCTTCACTGGGCTCTTGTCCGCCCACCAGGTGAAAATCTGACGTTGTTTCCTTGAGAATGGCTGAAACTTAAATATCGGCCGTTTCTTCTTCATCATCGCTGTCATCTCCTTCCATTGTTGCCGGATCCCAGTCATCTGCAGAGGACTCATTCAATGCATCCAGGAATCCATCGTCCTCTGGCTCTTCCTCCACATCAGCTCCCAGCTTCGATTTGGTCGCCGCCATGCGGAGCTGCTGCTCTTCCAGATCAGTATCCGACTTAGAGGTCTGCCCCAGGACATCCTTAATTACCACGTATGCCTTCACGTTCCCTGCCAGGGCTTCTTTGATCATCGCCATGTTGACCGCCGATTCCAGGGTGGAGTCCAGACCCATCGCCTTTAAGATCGGCGTCCATTCTGGACTATCTATTTCTGTCGTGAGAAGGGCGTTGAGTGTCCTCCGGAAGTCCGCTTTCCTGCGCCTGGCTTCCCCGGATGCCTTACCGCCCGCTCTCCCACGTTCTCTCGCTTCACTCTTGGTTCGTACAGGTTTTAAGTTTTCATTGTTGGCCACTCACCTCACCTTCCAATCTGTCTGATTTTGGGTAAAAGAAAAGAGCCACGCGGCGGTGGCTCCCCTTCTACTTTTATTGTGTATTTTTAAAATAATCTTGCTTGGCATTCGCCTACTAGACAATATTTCTATTATCTGTAATTTGCAGTGTTCTTATAATCGCCTCCTTCAATAACCGTGAATAATTAATTCCAACCTTATCCGCTTCAACACTTAACCAATACGGAATCGTACAATTTTTCTTAATCGCCCTATTATCCTGTTTTTTACGATATTCTGAAAAATCAACATCAACCAATGTTACAATATCGCCTTTTTCTGTTTCGAATTTCCGTGAATATGGCTCTGGAATGGCTTTTTTTTCGTCCTCCAAATCAATACCCATTAATCCAATTGCATCTCGTGCCATTTCCATTGAATCGGCAATGCTTTCTCCCTGTGTACCCGAATTAAAGTCCGGAATATCCACATAATATCCATTATCTGTTGACCTAATAATAACCGGATACGCTCCTTTCATGTTTTTTCCCTCCGTTTTATGATATATCGAAATACAAAATGAATCTTATCAGTTTCTGGGGCTAAAGCCCCAGTCTTCTGATAATCCCCTTCGCAAGCATTTCATTAATTTCCGAATGCCTTGGTATTGGCTCACTATGTTGCCCATTTGAATCCAAGTCGTGATTTCCACCACTTCTTTTCAAATAATACCCTTTTGCTTCGAGGCGCTTAATTAAATCTTTTCGCTTCATTCTGTACCTCAAAAAGTATGTTGTTGACTGTTACAATATAATTATACGCATTTATGCGCATAATGTCAATGTTTTTTATGCGTACAAATGCGTATAACTTTTAGAGCTATGATAAAATAAATTGCAGAGACTGGATTTGAACCAGTGACCTTCGGGGTATAAACCCGACGAGCTTCCAGACTGCTCTACTCCGCGAACCAGGACGGAAGGACTTGCACCCCCGACACGCTGATTAAGTATCAGTTGCTCTGCTTACTGAGCTACGCCCTGATGGCCTGCGGCTGATCGCCAGTCCACGAACCAGCCGCCATTCCCTACACTTAAGGGAGGATGTAGGAAGCCGCCGGCTGTATGCCCTTGGCTTCAGGTTACACTATAACACTTCGAAAACGGAAAAACAGGAAAAAACGGAAAAACTTACGCTGCCTTCATAAAGTTCTCATATTCCTTCCTGATTCCATCTGGCGTT
>CAVIYT010000125.1:0-1412 GCA_963646925.1 Paludibacteraceae bacterium | reverse complement strand
GCGTTGCTTTTCGTCCCATCCGCTGTGCAACTTCTGCCCATGTCATCTCTTCAAACACCCGGTACCGGATAATCCGCTGCATCCGCTGCGGAATCGTGAGCATCCACGCCTCCACCTGGTGCTTAATCTCCTCCGCCCGCTGAAGTCGCTCCCGAAGGATCTCTTCCCGCCGATCCAGCTCATCCGGATCCTTCACCACCGGATATGACAGCCCCTCGATGTGGAAACTCTTAGCGGTATACGGAAACTCGTGCGCAGATCCGGACACCCGGTCCTGCACAATTCTCTTCCGGTTCTTCTTAAGCTTCAGGATATCCTGCTTCGCTTCCTTCACCTGCTCGCAGGCATCTATGTACTGCTTCAGAATCTCCTTGTCCACTGGAATCACCTCCTCGATAACGCGGATCCGGGCAAAGGCTTGTCCCCATGTACGCCGGGTGCGCCGCCGACCAGCTATGTCTGCCCTTATCCTCACTCATATCAGCATACTCTGCGTCTTGATTTTTCTTCTTCAGAGCTTTCGCAACTTTCTCATCCCACTTTGAATGCATTTTACTTTACCTCATATTTCACTCCATACAACTCATATGTTTCATCACGGTATGCCCGGATATCTGCGTTCTCATCACCACAAATCCTGTTCACCTCCGCCACGACCGCCTCAGAGAACTGAAGCAGCTTTGACCGATGATCATTTTCATCCCTGACACCCTTCCAATGAAACTTCTCACACAGGATCCTGGCCGGAACCGACATCAGAAGCGCCAGAACTTTCTCGATCCGTTCTTGCTCATCCTCTCCAGACATCTCCTGTTCTCGCTGTTTCCATTCTTCTTGGATGTGCTCATCGATCTCCTTCGCGATCTCCTCTTTCATTTTTTTCTTGGCATTCAGAACCGCCTGACGCTTCATGGCTTCGATCTGCTCCAACGTGAACTGGTATGTAGTCCTGCTGCCTGACTCCCGTTCCATCCGCCGTCTTTCCGCCCTAGTCATCATCACCACCGCCGTCCTCTCTTGTCTACCAGAGTTACTTTTCCCAATACCCTCACATGGCAGATCACGCTCAACGCTTTAATCATCTTCCGGAACATAACGATCTCTTCCGGTGGCCGATCCGCTGCCTTGATTGCTTTGGCTGCTGTCGGATCTGGATACCCTTCTGCATTTCGTTCTTTCATTCACTTATCTCCTCCGGTTTTAATTTTACTTCTTCATGTTCTTTGCCATCACCTGCGTGTCATCGTCCAGCGTATCGAATGGAAACTTTTTCTGTTCTTCTTCATAAAGCTCCACATATCTCTTAAAATAGTTCGCTTCTAAGCATTTTCCGGTTACATATCAAAAATGCTCATCTGCCCTTTACAGTTCCCACCGATTGTGGTTGGATCCCAGCCGACCCCGATATAATC
>CAVIYT010000124.1:0-25874 GCA_963646925.1 Paludibacteraceae bacterium | reverse complement strand
CCTCGAAGTTGAATACTCCGTTGTCGTCCCAGCCGTGCTCGTCATCACCGATCAGGAGACGCTTCGGATCTGTGGAAAGAGTTGTCTTACCTGTTCCGGAAAGTCCGAAGAAGATCGCTGTGTTCTTTCCTTCCATATCTGTGTTAGCGGAGCAGTGCATGGATGCGATGCCCTTTAACGGAAGGTAGTAGTTCATCATGGAGAACATACCTTTCTTCATCTCTCCGCCGTACCAGGTGTTGATAATAACCTGCTCGCGGCTTGTGATATTGAAGACAACGGCTGTCTCGGAGTTTAAGCCGAGTTCTTTGTAGTTCTCAACTTTTGCCTTGGATGCGTTGTAAACAACGAAATCCGGCTCGAAGTTCTCAAGCTCTTCAGCTGTTGGCTTGATGAACATGTTCTTTACGAAGTGAGCCTGCCAAGCGACCTCAACGATGAAACGGATCGCCATGCGGGTGTCTTTGTTAGCGCCGCAGAATGCGTCCACAACGAAAAGTCTCTTGTTGGAGAGCTCTTTTAATGCGATATCTTTTACTGCCTTCCAGGTTTCCGGGGAAGCTGGGTGGTTGTCGTTCTTGTACTCGTCAGAAGTCCACCAAACTGTATCTTTGGAATTTTCATCCACAACGATAAATTTATCTTTCGGTGAACGGCCGGTGTAGATACCGGTCATAACATTTACTGCTCCGAGTTCGCTGACCTGTCCTTTTTCATATCCTTCGAGTTCTGGTTTCATTTCCTCCTCGAATAACATCTCGTAAGACGGGTTGTAGACGATCTCTGTGGTTCCGGTGATGCCATACTTGCTTAAATCAATCTTTGCCATCGCTTATCTAACCTCTTTTCATAAATTTGATCCCGACCGCGCTGCGGCAGGACTATCGTCTTGTACATGTTCAGGTTTGAACAGGTACCATTACCTGGAAATTTTACAGGCAATAATGATATCTTTCTCTTTCATTATACATGAAATTTGGACAAAATCAACAACAAAATGGCAGACTTTGTGAAAATAATATCATTCTTTTACTGCCGCATGTTTCTCCTTTTGAAATTTTAAGAAAATAAAGTAAAAACGTTATTTTCGAAGGAAAAGCAACAAATGTGGGTTGACAAAGTTAGATAGTTGTACTATCATCCAATTTAGATGATGATACAACTATCTGGAGCAAAATTGTGTTAAAATTTACATGCCGATGGATCCGGGCGGATATAGATTCGGGAGTCTTCCGGAAAAAGAAAAGTATATTTTTTCGGAAGCGGGAGAATCGGAACGAGGTTGAGCTGGAAACGGAAAACAGACGGAATACAGGCAAAGTATATTAGGAGGAGATTTTATGGACCAGACAGGAAGAAAGATCACGAAAATCGCCCGTGAGGTTGGAAAGTTCACGGTGCAGACCATGAAGGAAGAGGGGATCGGAACGGCGGAGTTTGATTTTATTCATCTTGTCCGCCACAACCCTGGGATCACCCAGACGGAGGTTCGGGAGACGTTAAAGATCGATAAGGGCGCCGCGGCGAGACGGGCGACGAGCCTGGAGGTGAAAGGGTATCTCGAGAGAAAGCCGAACCCGGCGGATGGAAGAAGCCAGCTTCTTTACGCGACGAAGAAGGCGGAGGCATTGAAGAACTCAAAGGCGAGCATTGAGTCGGCTTTTTATGAGTGGCTGCTTGCGGAGCTGCCGGAGGAGGAGAAGAACGCGTTCTGTGAAACACTGGATAAACTCTACTGGCGGTCGAAGAATGAGAGAAGAGCCGGATTTGTAAATATGGCGGAGATCGTGGCGAAGCACAGGGAAGAGAATATTGAAAGTGTGGACGAGTAAGAGCAGAAAAACAGATCGTGTTTATACGACAACAGGAAAGGACAACAATGGAAAAGAAGAATTTTCGCCCGGATAAGGTCATGACGTATTTCCGGGCAGAATGGAAGGTTCTGGCATTGATCACGGTGTCGGGGCTGATCTACAACCTGGGACTCATGGCGGGACCATGGTTTGAGGGAAAGATGGCGGGCTGCCTGATGCAGATCCTGACCGGGGCAACGAAGTTCCCGGCAATGCTCCGGCTGGCGCTTGCCTATGTGATCGTAATCGGAACGGTGCAGCTGGCGAGATATATCAAGCGGTTCTATGTGCGCCGGTTCGCCAACAATGTAAACAGGCGGATGAAGCGGATCCTGTACCGGACCCTGGTACATAAATCCCGGGTGGAACTGGAAAAAGAGGGCGCTGGAAATGTCATCACGAAGGCGATCTCCGATGTGGACGACTGCGTGGAAGGCATGAGAAAGTTTACCACGGAGATCTTTGATACGGGCGTGGCGCTTTTGGGATATATGTGTATGCTGCTGTACTACGACTGGCGGCTGGCGCTCTGTGCCCTGATCTTTCCGCCACTTTCCTATATTATCGCGGAAAAGATGAAACGGATCGTCCAGACAACGGGAGCGGCTTACAAAGAGCAGACTGGAAAGCTCAACGCGGCGACCCTGGACCGGATCACCAACGCCATCACATACCGGGTATTCGGATGTGAGAAAGAGCGCGGAGAGAACTATGAGGTCCACTTAAAAGAATATGAACATGCGGCTGTGAAGGCGAATATCTGGAATGCGGCCCTGCCGCCGGTCTACAAGGTGATCGTCATGGCCGGTACGGTGATGATCCTGTATTTCGGTGCGAGAAACATTCTTGGAATCGGCTGGACGGCCTGGAATGTAGCGGCGTTTACCACGTTCCTCGCATGTTACACGAAGCTTTCCGACAAGTCCTCGAAGGCTGCAAAACTCTTCAACGCAGTCCACAAGGCGCAGGTCTCCTGGAAGCGGATCTATCCGTATATGGAGCGGGCGGCTCAGGCTGTGGAGAAAGATGAGGCAGCGGAAAGAGAGGAAAAGGTCAGCACTGGAAAGCTTGGTGGAGCGATGAAGGCTGACTGGAGAGACGGCGCAGAGGCTCGGACAGAAAATATGGAAAGTGGATCTGGCATGACTGTTTGTGAACGGCAGAATGGAGAATGTCTGGGTCAGAGAACAGAAGAGATGGGGAAGGCAGTCGCTGCCGATCATCTCACCTTCGCTTATCCTGGCAGTGACCCGATCGTTAAGGACATTTCCTTCACCGCGAAGCCAGGCCAGATCATCGGTATCACCGGTCCGGTGGCCTGCGGAAAATCCACGCTGGGAAAGAGTTTCCTCTGCGAGTATCCCTATGAGGGTCATCTGACTTACGGCGGCAGGGAACTTTCCTCCTGCACGGAAAATGAGCGGAGCCGGATCGTTGGATACCTTGGACATGATCCGGAGCTTTTGGGGGACAGCATTGAAAATAACGTACTTCTCGGCGATGATGAGGATGTATGGAAATGGCTGCGGGCAGTCTGCTTCGATGAGGAGGTCAAAGAGATGGAAGACCGGGAGAAGACCGTTGTCGGAAACAGCGGAGTCCGTCTCTCCGGCGGTCAGGCGGCGCGGCTTGCGCTGGCTAGAACGCTGTGCCATGGAAAGCCGGTGATGGTTCTTGATGATCCGTTCTCGGCACTTGACAGAAACACGGAAAAACAGGTCTTCCAGCATGTGAAAGAGCTCTCGAAGGACCGGATCGTGTTCCTGATCTCCCATAGACTGTATCTGTTCCCGGAGTTTGACCAGGTGATCTGGATGGACCAGAAGATGGGAACATGCAGCAGCCATGAGAAACTGATGGCGGAGAATAGACAGTACGCGGAGCTTTACAGAGCGCAAGTGTCGGAGAAAGAAGAAAATACATTTGCAGATAAAGAAAAAAATGCATCCGGCAGCGTGAAAAAGCATTCGGCTGAAAATAACGTGACGGAAAAAGAAACAGACAGCAAGGATACATCAAATAGTCTGCATGAAAGTTACGGGGAAAGGAGGCAGAAATCATGATTGCAAAGAAAAACATCAGCGCGGCATCCATCATCGGAAAGACAGTCGCGCGGGAAAAATGGCTTTCCATCGGAATCGTCCTGACGGTGACGGGGGCCGTTGTGGTTTCCCTGCTTCCGCCTTTTGTTCTCGGAAAGATCATTGACCGGATCGCCGGTGGAAATTTCTCGGGATTTTCTATGGCGGCGGAGTATTTTCTGCTGATTCTTTTGACAGGGGCGCTGGAGTCCTTAAGAGAAAGTTTCCTGACCGTGTTCGGCCAGAAGATGACCCATGCGTTTCGAAGTGAACTTTCCAATAAGCTTGTGCGGCTCAGCGCCGATACATTAAATAAGGAAGAACCGGGGGCGGTCGTCTCCAGGTTCGTGGGCGATGTGGATACGGTGGAGGCGTTGTTTACCTCCGGAATCATCAGCATGTTCGCGGATGCCTGCAGAGTCATCAGCATCTTTGTGATGATCTGGTTCCAGAACCGGGGACTTGCGCTGCTTCTCATTGTCCTGATCCCGGTGATCTTCGCGTTCACGAGAATCGTCCAGAAGCGGATGCTCACGGCGCAGCTGGAGAACCGCGCGACGGTAAGCCGTGTCACAAACCATGTTCCGGAGACGATCCGGTGTATCCGAACGATCCATACGCTGGGAAAAGAGACGTATATGGAAAAGCGGTACGATGATTATATCGGAGAGATCTATTCAGCCATCGAGAAGACGAACTTCTACGACGCCGTTTATTCTCCAGTGATCCTGTTCTTAAACGCGGTTGCGGTTGCGGCAGTTATGCTGTTGGCGGTGTCCGGAAACGCGAAAGTTCTGGCACTGTTCGGCATGTCCGTGGGAACATCCGTCGCGGTCATCAACTATATTTCCCAGGTGTTCTCGCCGATCGAGAACCTGGGCATGGAGATCCAGACGATCCAGTCGGCGGTTGCCGGTGTTTACCGAATCAATGAGTTTCTGGAGAAGCCGGAGAGGGAGATGGTGGAAGAAAGGGCAGCCGGATGCGGCACTAAAAATGATATGGAAGTGCAGGATGCTCATGCGGGTGCGATGAAGTGCCAAGACACTAAAGAAAAGAAAACAGCATCAGAAACAGGTTTGGATGCCTGCGTGATGAAAAAAACAGGGGACAGTGACAAGCGCGAGGCTTTAGGAATGTGCGGTATGGCTGATGATTTATGTAAACTGAAACCGTCAAAAGCAGAGTCCTGCGTAGAATTCAAGGACGTCACCTTCGGCTACGACGACCACATCGTCTTAAACGACCTGAACTTCGCAATCTACCCGGGCGAGCAGGTGACGCTCACGGGACGTACTGGTGCCGGAAAGAGTACGATCTTTAAGCTGCTTTTAGGGCTCTACCGCCCGAACTCCGGCGAGGCGCTGATCGAGGGCGAGGCGGCGTACCGGATCTCCGACAGGGAGAAGAGAAGGAAGTTCGGTTATGTGGAACAGTCCTTCCATATGGTTCCGGGTACGGTCCGCGACCAGATCACGCTGTTTGATCCGGAGATCAGTGACGAGGCGGTACAGGCCGCCGCAAAGCTTGTGGGACTCCATGAGACGATCATGAGCCTGGATCATGGATATGACACGTTATGTAAACCGGAGATCTTCTCTCAGGGACAGTGGCAGCTCTTATCCATCGTAAGAGCTGTTGCTGGGGAGCCGCGGATCCTGCTTTTTGATGAGATCACGGCAAACCTTGACGCGGAGACGGAGGAGATGGTGCTTCGGGCATTAAAGAGCGCGTCGGAAGGTTGTACCGTGATCTCGATCTCCCACCGTGTCTATCAGAAAGACGGGGCGGACCAGATCCGGTATCTGGCGATCGGAGGCGAAGAATCGCAGGAAATTCCGGCAGGCGCTTAAGAAAAGATAACCAGAAGATAGAGGGAGAGACCTGTAACTGTACGGCGCAGTTTTGATAAACGCGCAGCCGCCGGGCAGCAGGTCTCTTTTGATTTTTATTTACAAATTTTAATAATAGGAATATAATAAGCCGAAGAAATCTGAGAGATCTTATACGAATCATAATGCCGTCTGGAACCAGAAAGACTTTGGAGCGAAAATAAAAATGCCGGAGTCAGAGACAGCAGGCGGTTTGACAGGAGGCGAAACGATGTCGATTTTATTTGCAATTATATTCCTTGTCGTGATATTCAAATGCGTTGGCCTTGTGCTGGGAGTCTGCGGAAAACTTCTTGGAGCAGTGCTCAGTCTGTTTGGATTTATTTTATCCATCGCAGTCGGAGCTGTCGTATTTGGACTTTCCGCAGCGTTTGCGCTGGTACTCTTATGTATTGCGGCGGGATGGCTTTTGATCAAGCTGATCTTTTAAGCGCGGCGCGTCCGGGCGGGCGCAAAAATGACAATACAGTGATAATGGAAAAGAGGGGAAAGCGTCATGGATATCGATAAGCTAAATGAAAAAGAGCGCTATGATATGCTGGCAGAGATGGCGGATCTTTATTATGTCCAGGGAAAGACACAGGCGGAGATCGCGCGGTATTTCGATACGAACCGTTTCCGGGTCGCGAAGCTTCTGCAGGATGCCCGGAATGAACAGATCGTGGAGATTCATATCAACTATTCAAACGAGAGAAATACGGTCCTGGAAACAGAGATGCGCCAGAAGCTTTCCCTGGATCAGGTGATCGTAGTCAGCTCCCAGTATGCGTCCTACACGGACAGCCTGAACCAGATGGGAAAGGCCAGTGCGGCGTATCTTGGAAAGCTGCTTCAGCATAACCGCGTGATCGGACTGACCTGGGGAAAGACGATCGGCAGCGTGGTGGCTCAGCTCCCGACTGTCGTAGGACAACCGGTCGACGCGGTGCAGATGACGGGGTATCTGAAAACGGCCAACGCCTCCGTCGACGCGAGGGAGCTTGTGCGCCAGGTGGCGGCGGCGTACAACGGCGATTATTATTACTTAAACACCCCTCTGTATATGAAGAACGAGGCGGTCATGGAAGCGCTCTGTGAGGAACCGATCGTCCATGAGACCCTCAATATGACCAGGAAGATGGATGTTCTGCTCAGCGGAATCGGCGGAAGATCCAGTCTTCCGACGGAGAACCCGGTGATCCGCCCTTATCTGGACGAGACGGACCGGAATACGGCCTGCAGCGGAAGTCTTTACGGCTTTGTGCTTGACGCGGAGGGCAGACCGGCACAGACTGGCCTGAACCGGAAGAGGATCGGCGCGGATCTGGAAGATATTATGCGGGTACCCCACCGGATCGTGGTAGCCTGCGGACGCCACAAGGCGGATATTCTGAAAAAAGCGGCGCAGAACGGTCTATACAATGAGCTGGTGACAGACAGCGACACGGCGCTCCATATCCTGGAAAATTTAAAATAACAGGGAACAGCTGTACAACAGAAGGAACGAATATTTATTCAAAAAAGGATAAGTACTCGTTCTTTTTTTGTGCGTCAAGCTGCGGAAATCTGCCATCAGCGGCCATGCGAGACGTCCGAATGCGCAGAGGCAGATCCTTTTTGTGCATAAGATACAAAATTTAAATGATAGAATTTAACAAAAGTGATATTACAAAACAAATGTGATAGTGATATAGTGTAAATAACAAAAGTGATAATCAACAACAAATGTTAAAATTTCAACACAGAATAAACGTTAGGGCAGTTTGAAAAACAGAAATAACTGCTGGAGAGCAGAGTATGGAATCTGTGGAGAAAGAAGAAAATGAAAAACAGAAACGAGGAAAAGCAAAATGAGAAAATATAAGACAGTATTTATGCGCGGCGGCACTAGCAAGGGATGTATGTTCTTAAAAGAAGATCTCCCGGAGAACAGGGAAGAGTGGGATTCCATCTTTTTACAGGCGATGGGAAGCCCGGATCCGAAGCAGATCGATGGTCTCGGCGGAACTGTTTCTTCCAATAATAAGATCGTTGTTGTCTGGAAGAGCGAGGAACCGGGGGTTGATGTCGAGTATCTGGTTGGACAGGTCATCGTCGGAAAAGAGCAGGTGGATTATAAGTCAAACTGCGGCAACATGACAGCGGCCGTCGGACCGTTTGCGGTGGAGGAAGGTCTCGTTCCGGTGCAGGAGCCGATCACCACGGTCCATCTGTTAAACCGCAACACCGACAAGTACATCGACGTGACGGTTCCGTGCGAGAATGGAACCTTTGCGGAGGACGGTGACTGCCATATCGCCGGTGTGGACGGAACGGCAGCTGAGCTGAAGGTGAAATTCCTGAATCCGGCAGGCGCAAAGACCGGAAAACTCCTCCCGACAGGTCATGTGGTGGATACGATGGAGATCGAAGGTCTTGGAACGATCGAGGCGACGATCCTGGATGTCTCCAACCCGATGGTCCTTGTGCGGGCAGAGGATGTGCAGGCAGTTGGAACGGAACTTCCGGAAACCGTCAACTCCAATAAAAAGCTCTGTGAGGTGCTGGAAAAGATCCGTGGAACGGCAGCCTGTATGATGGGATTTGCCAAGGATCTTCAGGACGCGACAGAGAACAGTCCGGCGGTCCCGAAGGTGGGATTTATCGCGGCACCGGCTTCCTACACCGATATCGGCGGCGGGGAAGTAAAGGCGGAGGACATGGATATCTGTGCCCGTGTCATTTCCGTATTTAAATGCCATAAGGCATGCCCGCTGACATCCGCCAGCGCTATCGCAGTCGCTGCGGCACTTGAGGGAAGCGTTGTAAACCGTGTGATGGGTGCGGCCAAGGATCCGGCAAATGTGCGGATCGGTCACCCGAGCGGCGTTATGACCATGTGCCCGGAGATCGAGCTGGGAGAAGAAGTGAAAGTTCCGTCTGTCGCGGTACAGAGAACAGCGAGACGGATCATGGACGGAACCGTATATATCAGAAAATAAAAATTGGATCAGACAGATAAAAATGTGGAATAGAAATATGAAGGAGCAAAATCATGATCAAATTATATAATGAAGGCGCATATCTCGTAAACGGAACAGAACTGGTACCGGAGTCTGAGAGCGCGAAGGTCGAGGCACTGACAGGAAAGAAAGCAGATAAGAAAGAGGCATTAAAGGGAACCATCGCCTACGGCATCATGGAGAAGCACAACACATCCGGAAATATGGATGCGCTGAAGATCAAATTCGACTGTATGGCATCCCATGACCTGACTTATGTCGGAATCATCCAGACAGCAAAGGCATCCGGAATGGAGAAATTCCCGATTCCGTATGTCCTGACAAACTGCCACAACTCTCTCTGTGCGGTCGGCGGAACCATCAACGAGGATGACCATCTGTTTGGTCTGTCCGCTGCCCAGAAATACGGCGGAATCTTTGTACCGCCGCACATCGCGGTCATCCACCAGTATATGCGTGAGACGATGGCAGGCTGCGGCAAGATGATCCTCGGATCCGACAGCCACACACGTTACGGCGCCCTGGGAACCATGGCAGTCGGCGAGGGCGGCGGTGAGCTTGTAAAACAGCTTCTCTGCGACACATACGATATCGAGAGACCAGAAGTCATCGCGATCTACATGGATGGAAAGCCGAATCCGTGGGTAGGACCGCAGGACGTAGCGATCGCGATCATCGGCGCGATCTTTAAGAACGGCTATGTGAAGAACAAGGTAATGGAGTTCGTAGGACCGGGCGTTTCCACAATGAGCACCGATTACCGAAACGGCATCGACGTCATGACAACGGAGACCACATGTCTCTCCTCCATCTGGAGAACAGATGAAGATACAAAAGAATTTTTAACGATCCACGGACGGGGAGACGCGTACGCAAAACTCGATCCGGCGGATGTCGCGTACTACGATGGAGTCGTATATGTAGACTTATCCACGATCAAACCGATGATCGCGCTTCCGTTCCATCCGAGCAACGCTTACGAGATCGACGAGCTCAACGCGAACCTGAAGGATATTCTTCATGAAGTAGAGGTCGAGGCCCAGAAGGTATCAAGAGGCAACGCGCCGTATACATTGACCGATAAGATCACTGCAAAGGGATTACAGGTCCAGCAGGCAGTCATCGCCGGATGCGCAGGCGGAAACTACACGAACGTTGTGGAGGCATCCTATGCGCTGAAGGGAAAGACAACAGGAAGTGACGAGTTCAGCTTATCTGTATATCCGTCCTCCCAGCCGGTATTTATCGACCTTGTGAGAAAGAGCGTGATCGCGGACCTTATGGAGGCAGGCGTTGTTATCCGTACCGCGGCCTGCGGACCGTGCTTCGGCGCAGGAGATACCCCGTGCCATAACGGACTCAGCATCCGTCATACGACACGTAACTTCCCGAACCGTGAGGGCAGCAAGCCGGGCAACGGCCAGATGGCAGCAGTAGCACTGATGGATGCCCGTTCCATCGCGGCAACCGCGGCAAACGGCGGTATCCTGACATCCGCGGAGGCTCTGGACTGCTGGGGCGATGTTCCGAAATACAACTTCGACGGAAGCATTTACGAGAAACGTATTTACCAGGGATTCCAGAAGGAAGAGGAGAAGAAGCCGCTGGTATACGGCCCGAATATCAAGGACTGGCCGGAGATGAGCCCGTTAGCGGAAAATGTTCTGTTAAAGGTCTGCTCCCGCATCATGGATCCGGTTACAACAACAGATGAACTGATCCCGTCCGGTGAGACATCTTCCTTCCGTTCCAATCCGTTGGGACTGGCAGAGTTTACCTTATTCCGCCGCGATCCGGAGTATGTAGGACGCTGCAAGAAGATCGACGCGTTAGAGAAAGCCAGAGTGGCAGGAAAGAACGTTCTGGAAGAAGAGCCGGAATTAGTCAAAGTGTTTGAGACAATTAAGACATTAGACGGCCAGGCAGATGTAGAGCCGCAGCAGACAGAGATCGGAAGCATTCTCTATGCGGTAAAACCGGGCGATGGTTCCGCGAGAGAGCAGGCTGCAAGCTGCCAGAGAGTAATCGGCGGACTTGCGAATATCTGCCAGGAATACGCCACAAAACGTTATCGTTCCAACGTGATCAACTGGGGAATCCTTCCGTTCCAGATGAAGGAAGAGCCGGAGTTTGAGGTAGATGATTACATCTATATCCCGGGAATCCACAGCCAGATGCAGGCAGATGATTTAGACGATGTGAAAGCATACGTGATCGGCAGAAACGGTGTGAAAGAGATCCACTTATATACAACACCGATGACAGCGGAGGAGCGCGCCATCGTCGAGGCCGGAAGCCTGATCAACTACAACCGCCAGAAGGCCGGTCTGCAGTAAAATTTAAGAATGCGGACATCACGGTAAAATAGTTCCGGAGTCTTGACAAACCCGGAAAAATCCATTAGAATCCATGATATATGCATATCAGACAGGCATTGAAGAGGGAAAGTAGATGAATGGCGGCATCCCAGAGAGGAAGCGGACGGTGAGAGCTTCCATGTGCGCGTCGTTGAACCGGCCTCGGAGCTTTGTGCGAGAGATGTGTGGAACATCCTTAAGTACAGCGTAGATCCGGCGTTAACGGATATCAGAGGAGAGCTTTCCGTGAAGATGCGGAAGCTAATTTGGGTGGTAACGCCGGCTGTCGGTCCCTTAGTTGGGACTGACAGCCTTTTTTAATTCATATAAAGGAGAAAAACAATGGCAAGAGACAAGAAACTTGTGGAATCCATCACTTCCATGGAAGACGATTTCGCGCAGTGGTACACAGACGTTGTAAAAAAAGCAGAATTATGCGATTATGCAAGCGTAAAGGGCTGCATGGTCATCAAACCGGACGGATACGCGATCTGGGAGAACATTCAGCATGAACTCGACAAGCGCTTCAAAAAAGCAGGCGTAAAGAACGTTTACATGCCGTTATTCATCCCGGAGAGCTTACTTGATAAAGAGAAAGACCATGTAGAAGGATTTGCGCCGGAGGTAGCATGGGTAACACAGGGAGGTCTTGAGCCGCTTCAGGAGCGTCTCTGCGTCCGCCCGACATCCGAGACTCTGTTCTGCGACTTCTACCAGAAAGACATCCACTCCTACCGTGACCTCCCGAAGGTATACAACCAGTGGTGTTCCGTCGTAAGATGGGAGAAGACAACAAGACCGTTCCTCCGCTCCAGAGAGTTCTTATGGCAGGAAGGCCACACCGCACACGCGACAGCAGAGGAAGCTCAGGAGAGAACCATCCAGATGTTAAACCTCTACGCTGATTTCTGCGAGGATTTCCTTGCGATCCCGGTCGTTCGCGGACAGAAGACAGACAAAGAGAAATTCGCAGGTGCTGAGGCAACTTACACCATCGAGTCCTTAATGCATGACGGTAAGGCACTCCAGTCCGGAACAAGCCACAACTTCGGTGACGGCTTCGCGAAGGCATTCGGCATCCAGTATTCCGATAAGGACAACCAGTTAAAATATGTTCACCAGACATCCTGGGGCATGACAACACGTATGATCGGTGCCATCATCATGGTACACGGCGACAACGAAGGTCTTGTACTTCCGCCGAACGTAGCTCCGACACAGGTCGTTATCGTTCCGATCCGCCAGCAGCAGGAAGGTGTTCTTGAGAAGGCAAGAGAAGTTGAGGAAGTTCTCTCTAACTTCCGCGTAAAAGTCGATGATTCCGACAAGAGTCCGGGATGGAAGTTCTCCGAGTCCGAGATGAGAGGTATCCCGGTTCGTGTCGAGTTAGGACCGAAGGATATCGAGGCAGGTCAGGCAGTCTTAGTACGCCGTGACACCCACGAGAAGATCACAGTCGCTTTAAGCGAGATCGCAGAGAAGGTGGATGAACTCTTAAAGACTATCCAGCACGACATGTACGAGCGCGCGAAAGCACACCGCGACGCCCACACCTACGACGCTCATAACATGGAAGAGATGAAGGACATCGCCGACAACAAGCCGGGCTTCATCCGCGCAATGTGGTGCGGCTGCCAGGAGTGCGAGGACAAGTTAAAAGAGCAGGTCGGCGTTACATCCAGATGTATGCCGTTCAAGCAGGAGAAGCTTGCCGAGACATGCGTATGCTGCGGCAAACCGGCAACCAAGATGGTTTACTGGGGCAAGGCATATTAATGAACCGATGGAATATTACGGACCTGACGCTGGGAGGGCTTTTTACAGCCCTCATCGGCGTCGGGGCCTTTCTTAAAATTACGATCCCTGTCCAGCCGGTACCCATGCATTTTACGCTGCAGTTTTTCTTTGTGCTGCTTGCGGCGCTTTTGCTTGGATCGAAGCGGGCGTTTTTCAGCGTGCTGACATACCTGGTGATCGGATTATGCGGGATCCCGATCTTTGCGACGGGCGGCGGTCCGGCATACCTTTTGAAGCCAACCTTTGGCTTTTTGATCGGATTCGCGGCAGCGGCCTATGTGACGGGACGCGTGTATGAGATCAGGAAAAGTACATCCTTTTCCTGGCTTTTATTTTCCGCGTTCTGGGGACTTCTTGCGGACTATGGCTGCGGAATGATCTATTTTTATGTGTGCAGCAATTTTGTTCTTGGCGTAAGCGTCGGATGGAAGGTCGTGTTTATCAACTGCTTTCTGCTGACGGTCGGTGAGGACTTTATTTTATGTGTTCTGGCTGCGGTCCTGGCGAAACGGCTGATCCCGATTCTCAAGAATCTGGGAAAATAGCAGGCCGGGCACACTTGAAAGGATCAATTTATAAGGAGGTAACCGGACCGGTGAGAATTGAGATGCCCTATGAGGCGGAATGGATCATTAACAATATACGAAGCCATGGATATGAGGCATTTATCGTCGGCGGCTGTGTCCGGGACGCGGTCCTCGGGAGAATTCCAGGGGACTGGGACATTACGACCTCCGCGAAGCCGGAGCAGGTGAAGGAGATCTTTGGAAAGACCGTGGACACCGGGCTGAAACATGGCACGGTGACGATCATCAAGCATGGAAACGGCTATGAAGTCACCACATACCGGATCGACGGGGAATACCTGGATGGAAGACATCCGGAGACGGTGGAGTTCACGCCGGATCTCAGGGAAGATCTGAAACGCCGGGACTTTACGATCAACGCCATGGCATACAGCCATGAGACGGGGATCGTGGATGAGTTTGAGGGCATGGAAGACCTGAAGCGCCGGGTGATCCGCTGCGTCGGTTGCGCGAAAGACCGGTTTACGGAGGATGCGCTCCGAATTCTCAGGGCGGTGCGATTTGCGGCCCAGCTTGATTTTGTGATCGAGGACGAGACGTACAAAGCCATCGCTGAGATCGCCCCGAACCTTATCCATGTGAGCAAGGAGCGGATCCAGGTGGAGCTTACAAAGCTTTTGCTTTCGGATCATCCGGAGAAGATCTGGATGGTGGACGCGACAGGGATCGCGGAGTATGTGACGGCTGGGTTCCCGGAGGTGTTTGAGCGGGAATTGGAGAGAGAAAATGCGCATGGTACAGGGGAAGAAGTTCCGGGTACATGCGGACTCTCTTCGGACGGAGATTCCAGAAATGTTTTGAAAGAATGCTGGGCGGGGATCACCGCGCTTCCGGCGGACAAATCCCACAGATGGGCCGGTTTCCTGCGGCATATGACGCCGGAGCAGGCGGTGAAGATCCTTCGCGGATTGAAGCTCGACAATGATACCATCGGTAACGTGAAGAACATGATCACGGCATTCCAGGCACCGCTTGCGGCGGATAAGGTCGAGATCAGGAAGCTTTTGAGCCGGGTGACAGAGTACCAGTTCCTGGGAGCCATGCAGTTAAAGAAGCTTGACTGGGACGGGACGGTTCCTGAAATTCTGGAACTTTTTGAGGAGATCAAGAAAGCCGGAGACTGCGTGAGCTTAAAGCAGCTTGCGGTCAACGGTGGGGATCTTCTCGCGAAAGGTCTGGAAAAAGGAAAGCAGATCGGCGACGGGCTCATGTATCTTTTGAATCTGGTGCTTGAAAAACCGGAATTAAATAAAAAAGATATATTATTAGAAAAAATAGAACAATTTATACAGGATCAGAAAAAATGATTTAGAAGAGACATCGGTAGACTGATATGATACCTCTAAAGTAGACAAGGTAAATAGCTAAGATCTATTTTAGAGGTGTTTTTATGGAAAAAAACCAAGTGTACGGTTGAAAAAACGTTTCTGCTGCTGGGGATCTGAATGGAAATCGTACAGGCTGTGTGCAGAGACCATGGGAATAATCCCCCTCCTTATTTCATATCTTGTGCAGAAGGAAATTCCGGCAGCAGGATAAGTGCCGGAATTGTTGGCAATGGAAAAGGTCAGAACAGGATATGGGGGGATAGGATCGTGATCGACTGGAAGGAAGAGGCGGAGAAGACCTATGGATTTCGTGTGGATGTTTTGCGGCGGGGGCGTGGCTCCTGGATCCTTGAGACGGATCAGGGGCTGCGGCTTTTAAAGGAATATCGTGGGAGTGTGAACCGCCTGGAGTTTGAGGAGGCGGTTTTGCAGTCTTTGGACGGGATGGAGACGTTAAAGGTAGATCAGTATGTGAGAAACGCAGAGGGGGAACTTTTGTCGACGGCGGAGGACGGGACCAGGTATATCGTAAAGAAATGGTTCGCGGACCGGGAATGTGACCTAAAGGACGAAAAAGAGGTACTGTCGGCGGTGCGGGCACTGGCGCTCTTGCACCGGCAGTTTCGCGGGATCGAGCGGCAGGAGACCTGGAATATGCGGTCCATGATCTCTCCGCCTCTCTTTGAGGCTATGCGCCGCCACAACCGGGAGTTAAAAAAGGCGAGGACATTTATCCGGGGAAAGAGAAAGAAAAATGAATTTGAGCTCTGCGTGATCGGAAATTTTGAGACTTTCACGGCCCAGGCTGTGGAGGCGGAGCGGGGCATGGAGCAGCTATATGAAACGCACGGAAAAGAGATCGTTGACGGGTACGCGGTCTGCCACGGGGAGCCGGATTACCACCATATCCTGATCGGAGATGGGTATGCGGCGGTGACGGAGTTCAACCAGATGCATCTGGGGGTCCAGATGGAGGACCTGTATTATTTCCTCAGAAAGATCATGGAAAAGCACGACTGGAACGAGCGGCTGGGGCGGCAGATCATGGAGACCTATGAGCGGGTGTTGCCGGTCTCTGAGGTGGAACGGCAGGTGTTGTACTACCTGTTTTTGTATCCGGAAAAGTATTGGAAGCAGATCAATTTCTACTACAACGCCAACAAAGCCTGGGTGCCGGCGAAGAGCACGGAGAAGGTCAGAAAGCTGGAGGCGCAGCAGGAGGCAAGGGAGAGATTTATACGGACGGTCATCCAGAATGGTTGGGAAGGAACGTTTTGGGGAAGTAAAAAATAAAGTGGATATCCAGCTGTGCCTGTGAAAAAGCAGAGTAATTATGGGGGCTGTATACCGGTGGGGATTGGAGCTGTGGATAAGCTGTAAAAGACTTGCGGAAACGGATGATAGTGTGATAAGATATGGTATAAAAATGCGGCCGTGAGCGGAAAAAATAGTACGGTCAGCAGCAAAGGAGGAAGTCCCCATGAAATGTCCATTTTGTGGTGCCCAGGATACAAAGGTCATCGATTCGCGCCCGGCTGATGACAACAGCTCGATCAGACGCCGCCGCCAGTGCGAGGAGTGCGGAAAGCGTTTTACAACATATGAAAAATTAGAGACACTGCCGCTTATGATCATCAAGAAAGACGATTCCAGAGAGCCGTACAACCGTGCGAAGATCGAAAACGGAATCCTTTTATCATGTCATAAGCGCCCGGTCTCCTCAGAGCAGATCACACAGATGATCGATGAGATCGAGAAGCAGATTTTCAGCATGGAAGAGCGTGAGATCCCGTCCGTGACCATCGGCGAGCTTGTTATGAAAAAGCTCAAGATGGTGGACGAGGTTGCCTATGTCCGTTTCGCGTCCGTCTACAGGGAATTTAAGGATGTGAACGCGTTTATGGATGAACTGGCGAAGTTCTTAAATAATAAATAAGGAGAAGAAGTTCAGTCATGTTTTGGACTGCACAAAAAAAGTATACCACAGGTTTGATAGTATAAGAATTTGGGTGCAGACCGGACAAAAATGCAAATAGAATCTGGTATGACTGAACTATTATGTAATAAGAAACAGTATGTTTGAGACATTCTATCCGGGAAACTATGTGGACAGCGCATATGAGATCCCGTACGAGAAACTTTATGAGAGAGGATACCGCGGGATCATCTTTGATGTGGACAATACCCTGGTTCCCCACGGGGCACCGGCAAACGCGAGAGCCATCGAACTCTTTGAGCGGCTCCGCGCCATCGGTTTTTCCACCTGTATCCTTTCCAATAATAAGGAACCGCGGGTATCGCCCTTTGCGGACAAGGTTGGAAGTCCCTATATTTTCAAGGGAGGAAAACCGTCGAGAAAAGGATATGAGCGGGCCATGGAGCGGATGAAGACGGACCGTGACACCACATTTTTTGTGGGCGACCAGCTTTTTACGGATGTCTGGGGCGCAAACCGGACAGGCCTCTATTCGATCCTCGTAAAGCCCATCAACCCGAAAGAGGAGATCCAGATCGTCTTAAAACGGTATCTTGAGGCGGTAGTTCTCATGTTTTACAGGAAATGGCTGAAAAAAATGGGCCGGACAAGCGGGGATTTTTGCAAAAAATAGTTGAAAACCGTTGGAGAATAGTATAGAATAGGATAGAATCAGCGATAAGCGTGAAATTTGAAATGAAATAATTGGAAACAGTTTTAAGGAGGATTATCATTTATGGTATCAGCAGGTGATTTCAGAAATGGCGTTACACTTGAAATCGATGGACAGGTTGTTCAGATCTTAGAGTTCCAGCACGTAAAACCGGGTAAAGGTGCTGCTTTCGTTAGAACAAAATTAAAAAACGTTATCAACGGCGGTGTAGTTGAGAGAACATTCCGTCCGACCGAGAAATTCCCGGCAGCAAGAATCGACCGCGTAGATATGCAGTATCTGTACGCAGATGGCGACCTTTACAACTTCATGGATGTTAACACATACGAGCAGATCGCATTATCCACAGACGTTGTTGGCGACGCATTAAAGTTCGTTAAAGAGAACGAGACAGTTAAAGTCTGCTCCTACAACGGCAAGGTATTCTCTGTTGAGGCTCCGTTATTCGTAGAGCTCGAGATCACAGATACAGAGCCGGGCTTCAAGGGTGATACAGCTACAGGCGCAACAAAGCCGGCTACTCTTGAGACAGGCGCTCAGATCAATGTTCCGTTATTCGTCAACCAGGGTGATCGCGTTAAGATCGATACACGTACTGGTGAGTACCTTTCCAGAGCTTAATTCACGCAATATTCAAAACCCAGGAAACCGCATGTTTCCTGGGTTTTTGCATCATAAAACGCTGTAAAATACGCACAACCAGTAACGTAATAATAACAAACCAATAACACTGTGGTCATGAATGCCGCCAGCTGTCATCCGGCTGGCTTTTTTTATATTCTTCACGAAAAATTGCGTAACCGGTTGCCAATTGGGTAAAATTTTCTTATAATGGAAAGCACAGAGAAAGGAAGTGAACACATAATGGAAGGTCGAAGTCATACGATGGAAGCAGACGCACACCCTGAACCGGTGGCAATAGGCATGACGGGGACGATCTGTTATGTGTATTGCCGAATTTAACTGTCTGGGAACTTGCGGACCGGCGCAGGGGAATGCGGCGGCTGCAGGTGTTTTTGCTTCCATAATCGCGTGAAAACAGGTCAGCGGAATGCTGAATGGAAAAACTGATTATGGGGAAAAAGAAAATGCCGAATGATGGAAATGAGACATTTGACATGGAGCATCTTCTGGAACTGGCGAAGGAGAAAAAGTACCGCCTGTTGAAGGAAGAACTTGTGGAACTGAACGAGGTGGATATCGCTTCGTTCATTGAAGAACTGGACTCCGAGCGCACGGTCATCGTGTTCCGGATGCTGCCGAAGGCGCTGGCGACAGAGGTGTTTGCCGAGCTTCCGGTGGACAAGCAGAGTCACATCATCAACAGCATCACCGATAAAGAACTTTCCGAGATCGTGGAAGAGCTTTACGTGGATGACGCCGTTGACCTGGTGGAAGAACTCCCGGCAACGGTAGTCCGCCGTGTCCTTCAGAACACGAAGCCGGAGACGAGAAAGCTCATCAACCAGTTCTTAAACTATCCGGAAAATACAGCCGGAAGTATCATGACGGCCGAGTACATCGGTTTAAAGAAAAACATGACGGTGGAACAGTGTTTCGCCTATATCCGCCATCACGCCGTGGATTCGGAGACGATCTACACCTGCTATGTGATGGATGAAAAGCGAATGCTGGACGGCGTTGTCACGGTGAAGGACCTTCTCCTTCAGCCCTACGAGCGCCAGGTGGGTGACATTATGGACACCCACGTCATCAAAGCCCAGACGACGGATGACCAGGAGCTGGTAGCCGATACGATGAACAAGTACGGCCTGCTCTCCATGCCGGTGGTCGACAGCGAAGACCGCCTGGTTGGAATCATCACCGTCGATGATGTCATGGAAGTCATGGAAGAAGAGGCAACCGAGGACTTCGAGAAGATGGCGGCGATGCTGCCGAGTGAAAAGCCGTATTTGAAGACCGGCGTCTTCACCCTGGCGAAAAACAGGATCCCGTGGCTTCTGATCTTGATGCTCTCCAGCACGATCACCGACGGAATCCTTGTGAAATATGAGAACGCCTTCGCGGCGATCCCGCTTCTCGTAAGCTTTATCCCGATGCTGATGGATACCGGCGGAAACTCCGGAAGCCAGAGCAGCACCATGATCATCCGTGGTATGGCCATCGGTGATGTGGAACCCGCGGATATCCTGAAAGTTGTGTGGAAGGAAGTCCGGGTGGGAATGATCGTTGGATTTGTTCTCGCGGTGGTAAACTTTATCCGCCTGATGATCCAGTATCCGGGAAACATGATGATCTGCGTGACGGTTGTGATCAGCCTGTTCTGCACAGTCATCGTTGCGAAGACCATCGGATGCACACTGCCGATCGGAGCGAAGGTATTAAAGCTTGACCCGGCGATCATGGCGTCGCCGATGATCACGACGATCGTGGATGCGGTGAGCCTGATGGTGTACTTTAACCTTGCCTGCCATTTACTGGATATGACGGTATAGGGAATAGAAATAAAAACAGACAGCTGATAGGTTTGAAAAAAATTTACATTCTGGTATAAAACAGAAGTTCAAAAGTAACTGCTCAGCGGGACTGTTTACCTGCCGGCTTAAACATGGAAAATGTGACGGTGGCAGAAATAAATAAGAATGTCTGTCTGCAAAATTATTTGCAGATAAATATATATCAACAGGAGATATGGATTATGGAAAAAGTCAGAACAAGATTTGCGCCGAGCCCGACCGGCCGTATGCATGTAGGTAATTTAAGAACCGCTCTTTACACATACCTGATTGCGAAGCATGAAGGCGGAGATTTTATTCTCCGTATTGAGGATACAGACCAGGAACGTCACGTAGAAGGCGCTGAGGGCATTATCTACCGCACCCTGGCAAAGACAGGCCTGATCCATGACGAAGGTCCGGATAAGGACGGCGGATACGGTCCGTACGTTCAGAGTGACCGCCAGAAAGCCGGAATCTACATGGAGTACGCGAAAAAGCTCATAGAAAAAGGCGAGGCATACTACTGCTTCTGTACCCAGGAGCGTTTAAACACATTAAAGAAGACCGTAAACGGTGAGGAGATCATGGTTTACGATAAGCACTGCCTGCATCTTTCTAAAGAAGAGGTAGAGGCAAACTTAAAGGCAGGAATGCCGTTCGTTATCCGTCAGAACAACCCGAAAGAGGGAACCACCACATTCCACGACGAGATCTACGGAGATATCACAGTAGAGAACTCTGAGCTTGACGATATGGTCCTCATCAAATCCGATGGATACCCGACATACAACTTCGCAAACGTTGTGGATGACCATCTGATGAAGATCACACACGTTGTCCGCGGAAACGAGTACCTGTCCTCCTCCCCGAAATACAACCGTCTCTACGAGGCATTCGGCTGGGAAGTTCCGGTATATGTACACTGCCCAACCATCACAAACGAGGAGCACAAGAAATTAAGTAAGAGAAGCGGACACTCTTCCTTCGAGGATCTTCTTGAGCAGGGATTTTTAACAGAGGCGATCGTAAACTTCGTTGCCCTCTTAGGATGGTCCCCGACAAACAACCAGGAATTCTTCACACTGGAAGAGCTCGTAAAAGAGTTCGATTACCACAACATGAGCAAGTCCCCGGCTGTCTTTGATATGACAAAGCTCCGCTGGATGAACGGCGAGTATATCAAGAAGATGGACGATGAGAAGTTCTTCGAGCTTGCGAAACCGTACCTTGAGGCTGTAATTAAGAAGCCGTTAAATTTAAAGAAGATCGCCGGAATGGTGAAGACAAGAATCGAGACACTGTGTGATATCGCGGATCAGATCGATTTCTTCGAGGAGATGCCGGAGTACAGCGCGGACATGTATGTTCATAAGAAGATGAAGACAACAAAGGAGAACTCCTTAGAGACATTAAAAGAGATTCTTCCGATTCTCGAGGCACAGTCTGACTTCAGCAACGACGCCCTGTTCGAGACTCTGTCCAAGTATGTTGCTGATAAGGGCGTAAAGACCGGCTTCGTTATGTGGCCGATCCGTACCGCTGTATCCGGAAAGCAGATGACACCGGCAGGCGCTACCGAGATCATGGAGATCATCGGAAAAGAGGAGTCCCTGGCTCGTATCAAGAAGGGAATCGAGCTGTTAGAGGCTGCTGAGTAATTTAAAAATTATGTAACTGTGTGGTGACTAAACAGTTACAAGGCTGCAGTACAATCGTGCGGCGGACCGGGCAGAAACAGATAAAACCTGACCGGAATGGATAAATATGGATTTTAATAAAGCACAGATGACGGCCCTGGAGCACCGGGACGGACCGATGATGGTCCTCGCGGGACCGGGGTCTGGAAAAACGACAGTAATTACACACAGAATCAAGAGACTGCTGGAGGCGGGCGTTGACCCCTCCGGCATTCTTGTCATTACGTTCACCAAAGCGGCGGCTATGGAGATGAAGGAGAGGTTTCTTAAGCTGGCGCGGGAGGAAGATGAAAGTCGGAGGCAGAAAGCCGGAGGGAGTCTGCACAGGCCGGAAAAAAGCCGGCAGGGTGCAGGACAGACGGAACAGCGCCCGCAGGGAGTTGGAACTTCTTTGGAAACTGCTGGTGCCCGCGTGAGCTTTGGAACTTTCCACTCCGTCTTTTACCACATCTTAAAGTGGGCGTACCGTTTCCCAGCCGGAAATGTGATCAGCGGAGAGGAAAAACGCCAGTATTTTAAAAGATTTCTCGACGAATCCGGGATGGAGGTGGAGGACGAGGCGGAATTTATCTCCTCCATCATCAACGAGATCAGCTATGTGAAGGGCGAGCGCCTGGATTTAAAATACTATTATTCCCAGAACTGCCCGGAAGAATGGTTTAAAAAGTTCTATGACGGGTATGATGAGATGCTGAAACAGACGGGAAAGATCGATTTCGACGACATGCTCGTCATGTGCCATGAGCTCTTTACGGAGCGGAAAGATATCTTAGCCGCATGGCAGAAAAAATTCCGGTATATCCTGGTGGACGAGTTCCAGGATATCAATCTTTTACAGTACCAGGTGGTGCGGATGTTAGCACTGCCGGAAAACAACCTCTTTATCGTGGGGGATGATGACCAGTCCATCTACCGTTTCCGCGGGGCGAAGCCGGAGATCATGCTGGGATTTGAGAAAGATTACCCGGAGACAAAGCGGGTACTTCTCGGAACAAACTACCGGTCCACGAAAGAGATCGTAGAGACATCCCTGCGGCTCATCGGGCACAACAAGGTCCGTTTTGAGAAGAAGCTGGAGCCGTTCCGGGGATCCGGGAGACCGGTGGACTTCCGGGTGTTCGACAATCCGGGACATGAGATGGACACGGTGGCCCAGAGTATCCGGGCGTACCACGACGCTGGGTACGCGTGGAACGAGATCGCGGTGCTGTTCCGCACCGGGGCAAATTCCGGACTGATGGCGGAGCGGCTTATGGGATACAATATTCCCTTTAAGCTTCGGGATGCAATCCCGAACCTCTACAGCCACTGGATCGCGAAGGATCTGTTTGCCTACATGGAGATCGCGGCGGGCAGCCGGAAACGATCGGATTTCTACCGGATCATGAACCGTCCGAACCGGTATTTCAGCCGGGATGCCTTTGATACGCCGATCGTCTCTTTCGACCGGTTGAAGTCTTTTTATCAGGACAGGGACTGGATGGAGGACCGGATCTGTGACCTTGAGGCAGACCTTCGGGCCATGGCACCCTTAAAACCTGTGGCGGCGGTGAATTATATCCGGAAGGCGATCGGGTACGATGATTACCTGAGATCCTACGCGGAATTTCGGCGTATGAAGCCGGAGGAGCTTTTTGAGACAGCGGATAAGCTTGCGGAGAGCGCGGCGGAGTTTACGACCTTTGAGGAATGGAAGGAACACGCGGCGAGGTACGAGGAAGAGTTAAAGAAGCAGAGTCTCGAGGAGACCGAGGAGGCGAAGGACCGGGTGACACTGTCCACGATGCACAGCGCGAAGGGACTGGAATATCCGGTGGTGTTCGTCGTCGACGCGAACGAGGGCATCGTACCGCACCACAAGGCGGGACTTTCGGCGGATATCGAGGAAGAACGGCGGCTGTTTTATGTGGCGCTGACCCGAGCGAAGGACCGGCTGCATGTGGCGGCGGTGCGGGAGAGGTATCACAGGAAGACGGATGTTTCCAGGTTTATTGAGGAAGCTGGGTTATAAAGAAGAGAGGAAACTGTTCAGTAGGTCTGCGCACTTGCTGCGCTGACCGTAAGAAAACATAGGCTGGAAGGCAAAAATCCCATCAGCGAAGCTGATCTGGAATGGATTTTTGCGCGTAACTATTGAATCGTTACGAGGAGAGGAAACGTATGGGACTTGTCCATATTTACTGTGGTGACGGAAAAGGAAAGACAAGCGCTGCCATGGGACTCGCGGTCCGGGCTGCGGGCTGCGGGAGGCGTGTCGTGATCGCGCGGTTTTTAAAGACGGATCATTCCGGGGAAGTGGAGATCTTAAAGAAACTCCCGGAAGTCACGCTGATCCCATGCCGGAAGACCTTTGGCTTTGTCCGTTCCATGGATGAGAAGACGAAAGAGGAGTGCGCAGCTTACAACCGGGATCTGTTTTTTGAGGCAGTGGAACTGGCGAAAAACGCGGATCTCGTAGTCTTTGATGAGATCATGGCAGCGGTAAATTATGGGATGGTCCCGGAGAAGGACGTCCTGGATTTTCTGGAAAACCGGCCGAAAAAAGGCGAACCGGACGGGCTGGAAGTAGTCTTTACCGGGCGGAATCCGTCGGAGGCACTGATTGAGGCAGCGGACTATGTGTCCGAGATCTGCAAGAGAAAGCATCCGTTTGATAAAGGAATCATGGCGAGACGTGGAGTAGAATACTGATGTTACTGTACACGGATAGGAATTTTCTGAACTGAAAATTCCGTACAATACAGTGGTGGTAGTGGATTTTGCCGATTTGGAATGCGAAGCATCGGCAAAATCAGTTACTGTTTGAGCAAGGCGAGAACAGTAACATATTGATTTCGCCAATTCTTTCTATTGATTTTATGGATGTTTACTGGTATTCTATAAAAAACGGCAGCCGGGACGGACAGAAACGGCTGCAATCAACGGCACACTGCCGGAAATGAGAGGAAAATTAAGGTTATGGCAAAGGACAAAAACATGAACCAGGACGCAGCAAACGACGAGGAGATGACCGTCACCCTGACACTGGACGATGGAACAGATTTAGAGTGCGTGGTACTTACGATCTTTGAGGCAGCTGATAAGGAATATATTGCGCTTCTCCCGTTAGACGGCAATGAGGCTGATGACGGAGAGGTATATTTATACCGCTACACAGAGGACGCCGACGGCAACCCAGATATCCAGAACATCGAGAGCGACGAGGAGTACGAGATCGTTGCGGACGCCTTCGATGAGTTCCTTGATACAGCGGAGTACGATGAGATCGTCAGCGAGGAAGACTTAGACGACTAATCGATGGGAGTAAGAGATGCTCTTTGGCTGTGTCTGTCAATAAGACAGGGCAGAATAGAGGTGTGCGGCTGACAGAAATAAGTCTGCAGGCCAATATAGAAAGTAATGCAGGAGTCAGAAAGATGCATCCGACATAAAATTTTGCCGGATGCGCTCTTTTTGACTCCTTTTTTGCGGAAATTCCCTTCCTTTTCCGCCTGTTTTGTGCTATGCTAAATACACTTGTGGTCATATGTGGCCATACGTTATGCCGCCTGTCCCTGGACAGAAAAATCTTCAGGCATACTTAGTATTATGTAAAAACCATCGGAACTGTCCAGCAGATCCGCGCAGGAGATGCGCCGACCTGCTGAACAGTTCCAGATCGTCGAAAGTATTCGCGTATAAAGGTTTAGAAAGGAAAATTACCATGAAACTTGGCATTGTCGGCCTGCCGAACGTAGGTAAAAGTACATTATTCAACTCTTTGACAAAGGCGGGCGCTGAATCCGCAAACTATCCGTTCTGTACCATCGACCCGAACGTGGGCGTTGTTCCGGTACCGGATTTCCGTTTAAAACTCTTATCTGATCTTTACAACTCCGAGAAGATCACACCGGCTGTGATCGAGTTCGTAGATATCGCAGGTCTCGTAAAGGGCGCGTCTAAAGGTGAAGGACTTGGAAACCAGTTCCTCGCAAATATCCGTGAGGTAGACGCTATCGTTCACGTTGTCCGCTGCTTCGAGGATCCGAACGTTATCCATGTAGACGGAAGCGTTGATCCGCTTCGCGACATCGAGACCATCAACTTAGAGCTGATCTTCTCCGATATCGAGCTGATCGACCGCCGTATCGCGAAGATGGGCAAGGGCGCGGCTTCCAACAAGGCACTTGCGAAAGAGTTAAATATCTTAAAGGC
>CAVIYT010000123.1:0-12869 GCA_963646925.1 Paludibacteraceae bacterium | reverse complement strand
ATGATTCGTAACCGTTCTGTATCTTTTCTGTTGCCAGAAATTTTACTGTTCCATTTTCTTTACCAGGCAACGTTTCTTATAAAAAGAAATTCCATAGCAGAGGACCTGGTCATAGCTGTCTTCAAACTCTTTTGCGTACATGCGTTCGTCGATCTGGCGCAGCGCCGTCTCACAGCTTTCTTCCATTTTCTCAAGTGCGGCAGAACATTTAACTTCAAAAACGGCGAGCCGTCCGTTTTCCGGGTCGCATACGATCACATCGCTCCGTCCCTCACCGTGTTCCCGGTTAGATTCCACCATATACCCTGCCCCGGCAAAGATTCCTGCCAGAAACGCATGGTAAAAGTCCTCTTTATAGTCATGATAACTGATGGTCATCCTGAGCAGCGTACTCATTTCACGCGTCAAAAGGTCGCTGTCACCGTCCCATACAGCATGAAACAGTGTCTTCCGGTCTGCGCCCTTTGCTTTATCCTGAAACCATCTTACAACAGTCGACTCAAAAATTTCCCGGATCTCTGCGTTTGGAATCATGAGTTTTGTGACCTGATCTTCCCCTCGGACACCCGTCAGATAGCCGGTCAGATAAAGAACGCTCCATAAGTTTTCTTCTGAGGAGTGTAGGAAATCGTATGTGAGGTTTTCCTCGATCTTCTGCGTGATCGTTCCGCCCGCTAACAATGTTTCCAGTTTTCCGGTGATACTGCTCCCCGAATAATCAATAAAGGAGCGGATGATCGCGTTATCGCTCGTATTCTTCCAGTAGCTTGCAGGTTTTGCCTTCGGATCATTCGAGAGATCAAACAGGTAGTTCATCACATCCCATGGACAATATACATCAAAATCGCCGAAATGATATCCGTCATACCAGTTTTTCATCTCTTCCCCATGGTCTTCTGCATCTGCATCCCGTAAAATTCTGTCAACATCATCCTGGGTAAATCCAAAGTATTCATTCAGCCGGGAAGAGCTGATCGTGTCCGATACAAAATTATTTGTTCCGGTGAAAATACTTTCTTTCGCAATCTTCAGGCAGCCAGTAATGATTGCAAATTGAAGGGCACTATTGTCCTTCAATGCAGTGCTCATCATTGCTTTCACCACCTCTAACATTTCCTGATAATAGTGATGGCTGCTTGCCTTAGCCACAGGGACATCATACTCATCCAGTAACAGCACCACTGGTTTTTCATAATGATCACGCAGCATTCGCATGAGAAGCGAGAGGCTTTTCTTAACCCCGGTCGTATCGGCTTCTCCTTTTAACACCCGGCGAAAGGCTTCTTTGTCATAATTATTTACGTTTTCGCTGTCCAGAAGGTCTGCATACTTTCCAAACAATTCAGCAATCGTTGCCTTCAGCATTCCGTAGGCGCTGTCAAAAGTCAATCCGTCCACGTCTTTGAACGAAAGAAAAATCGTTGGACATTGGTTCATCCATTTCTGGCAGAGTGATGAATTGTCCATGATCTCCAGTCCCTGAAATAATGTCCGACTGTCTTTTCGGATATTAAAGAAATTTTCCAGGGTACTCATTCCCAACGTCTTACCAAATCTTCTCGGGCGGGTGATCAACGTCACCTTAACGGCCTGTGCTTTCAGGATCTCAGCGATCAGCCCCGTCTTATCGACATAATAATACCCGTTCTGCCGGATCTCCGCAAAATCGGAAACTCCTACCGGAATATTTAAATGAGCCATTGCCTCTTCCCTCCTTTCGATCATTCGAAATTGCTATGTACATTTTATCATAAACGACCGGCAGATACAACAATTCCCCGGATCGCTCCAGGGAATTTTGTCTAATCTTTTTGTCTGTTTTTCATAACAGAAATCAAAAGTGTTGTAAAGAATATCCGCAGATATCTCCCAAGGTCGAATACGACCTAACCAAAAAGGGATGATCTTTGGTTCCCATGCTTACAGCCTTATGCGTCTGGGGGAGGAACATAGATAGGTTCTATTCTCTATTTTTCATCAACATTGTCATAATGATTGCTATAACAATTACAAATACCGCAGCAGCCTGTACAGCTGTCTTATAGCTTCCCATCTTGTCGTAAACCGCGCCCCACGCCGGAGAGCCGACTGCTGTTCCGAAAACATTCGCCATCGTCACAACACTCCAGATCCGCGCAAAATCTCTTGATCCAAACGTATACTTTGTGATCAACGGAAGCAGTACCGTGGTCGAAGACATCCCGAACGCCGCAAGCGCGGCTCCCACGCAAAGGATTCCAAAATTCCCGGCAAGCATCAGCCAGAATGAACATGCATATGCAAGCAATGCCGCCCATGTCGTTCTTATTGCGCCTAAGCGGTCAAACATCGCTCCAAGGCTTATTTTGCATAGGATCATGGATATACTGAACACACTCATGATACGCCCTGCCATTGCCGAGTCATTTCCCAATTCCATAAAAAAACGCAGGCATATGCTGCAGAAAAACCATAAAACCACAGACTGCTGCCACGCATCCGCAGAACAGATAAAACTTTATATCACGGGTCGCCTTCTGATACGTAATGCCCTGTTGTATTTCTGAGTTTTCACTTGACCGCAGGTCTTTTTTATCCGGCATATTCTCACGGACAAGCAGCCTGGCCGCGCCAAAAGAAACGCTCCACAAAACTGCCTGCAGGCGATAACCGTTCGACCACCCGAAACGCTCTATGAATGTAGGGAGAATCAAGCTCATAGCAACACTGCAGACTCCGCTTCCAGACATGGCAATCCCCATTGCGCTTCCTGGGTTATCCGGAAACGTCCGGTCGATCAGGACAACTGCTGACATAGATGTCGCTCCGCCCTGAACAAGCCCTATGAGAGCCGCCGCCGCATAAAACGTGTATATCACATGGCCAGTGGAAAACAGCAGGAATGCTGCAGCTCCGCCCAGAAGTCCGATTCCCATGACCCATTTCACGGAATATTTCTGGAGGATCTTCCCGTATAGAGGCGAAACCAGAAACGTTATCATCGACATGATCGTAAAATACAGATTAAATGCTGCTCTGGAACAGCCAAGCTCCTTTGTCACGGGATTTACAAAATAACCCAGGGTACTGTTCGTAAATCCAAACGCGATCATCAGAAGCAGTGCTGATAAAATGTTCCTTTTCTGAATCGCTGACATCTTTTTCATAACTCCTTCGTCACAAGGGTCCCAGTATCATAGTAGAAGAATGGTTGTTCATTTTCTTCTCTTTATGATTCTGCGTCCTGAGTCATCATATCAAATCCAGTCATTGCCATAACCTTCATTCCCGCAATCAGCGCGTGTTTTCCAGGTTCCCCATTGATTGCATCCGCAAATGCATGGGTGTGCGCCGCAAGACCTTTTCCAATTCCAATATAAAATTGAGCGGCTGGAATATAATGCGTTACGTTTCCAACATCACTGGATCCGATTCCCTGGGCTTCCGTACGCGGTGTGTATTCCTCTCCGATGAAATCCATATTGTGTTCGATTGCCTCCACAAGCCGCTTATCATTTTGAACATCCTCCAGCATACGTCTGTCTTCTTTGATTTCGACTTCCATTCCCGCGCAGAGTGCTGCTCCCTTCGCGCATCGGTCAACAATTTCGATGATTTGTTCCAGGTACTCGCTCTTTAAGTGGCGCATATTAAACTTGCATACAGCCCTGTCCGGAATAATATTCACTGCAGCTCCGCCCTCCGCAATAATTCCGTGTACCCTGGTATAATCTTTAAAGTGAACTCTCTGGGTATCGACCGCATGAAGCATCAGCTCCGCGGCGCTCAGAGCGCTGGCTCCAAGCCATGGTCCAGCCGCGGAATGAGCCGGCTTTCCTTTGAAAATGTAGGACTTATTGGCTGACGCAAATGAAAGATCCCCAGAGAGAGACACATCGTTTGGATGCATAATCAGTGCCATGTCAGCGTCATCGAACAATCCATCTTCAATCATAATGACCTTGCCACCGCCGCCTTCTTCCGCTGGAGTTCCATATACCCGCAGCGTTCCGCCGATATCATATTTTTCCATGATTTCTTTCAAGACGATACCAGCCCCTGCTCCGCATGTTCCGATCACATTGTGTCCGCAGGCATGACCAAGTCCAGGAAGCGCATCATATTCGCTCATAAAAGCAAAAGTCATTCCAGGTTTCCCAGTCTTATATTCCGCAATAAATGCAGTTTCCAGTGACCCGGCGCCTCGTTTTACATAAAAGCCGTACCTTTCCAACAGATCACACAAAGTCTTCTGCGCAAATCTTTCCTGAAAAGCGATCTCCGGGTGATTAAAAATTTCTGTCGCAATCGTTTCAAACTCCTCACGGTGCATTTCCACGCGTTTTTCAATTTCATGTTTTATCATCTCTGCGTTCATTGAATATCCTCCTATTATCTTTAAATCTTCGGGAAACCGGTGCCTTTATCGTGAATTCACTTAGTTTTGTTAGATCCATTGTAATATGTGGGCATTTCAATTACAAATACTTAGTTTAAATATTTTACCATGCTTTATATTTATGGTAATCTGTGATATGATATTTTCATAAATGCCATCATGAGGAGGAACGATTATGGAAATACGGGTTTTACAATATTTTTTAGCCGTCGCAGAAGCAGAAAATATCACCGCAGCGGCCGAGTCCATGCACCTCTCCCAGCCAAATCTATCAAGGCAGCTGAAGGACCTGGAAGAAGAACTCGGAAAACCGCTGTTAATCCGCGGCAAAAGAAAAGTCACCCTGACGGATGACGGAGTAATCCTGAAAAAGAGAGCTGAAGAAGTGATGGCGCTTTTGGAAAAAGCCTCCCGCGAAATCAGGCTGTCCGACTATTCGATTTCAGGTGATATTTATATTGGAGCAGGCGAGACAAGCGGGCTTCACTTGCTGGCAAAAGCAGCAAAACAGTTTTCTGAATCCTATCCGTCTATCCACTATTCCTTGATAAGTGGCAACGCGAATGACCTGCTTGACAAGCTTGATAAAGGCCTGATCGATTTTGCCGTCATACACAGCACACCAGATCCCGGAAAGTATGTTTGTCTCCCACTTCCATATCACGATCTGTGGGGTGTTCTAATGCTGAAGTCCGCTCCATTGGCTAAATTGGATTCTATACGCCCGGAAGATCTGTACTCCCAGCCGCTGATCCTGCCAAACAGTTACTATAAACGCGGTGTTTTAGGCAATTGGCTCAAAAAAAAGCCGTCACAATTACATGTAACAGCTTCATACAATCTTTTATATAACGCTTCTATTCTTGTACGTGAAAATCTGGGATATGCTTTATGCATTGACAAACTTATCGATGGATCTGATTCCAGCAGTCTCTGTTTTCGGCCGCTAGAGCCGAGGTTTGAGCTTCCATTATACATTGTATGGAAAAAATATCAGGTCTTTTCCAAGGCTTCTGAAAAATTTTTAAAGTTTCTTGAACAGCAAATGGAATCGTTTTCTTTCGACTCCAATACTGATCTCATGGAATAGGAACCATCGTACCGATTAGAAAAAAGGAAACTGGCGGATACCTGATATTCTGCAGTTTCCTTTTTCTGACTGTTCTATTTTTCTTTCTCCATCTCGGAAGCCATCTCTTCCGCCTTCGCGGCTGCGTCCGGGGTAATGTCGTTGCCGCCGGTGAAGCGGTTTACGATATCCGGGACCATGTCGAGGACTTTTGTGACGGCGTCCTGGTGTTTGATGTTGACGAGTTTTGTCATACCGTTCTGGATCACGAGGATGGCGCTGGGGCTCATCTTCGCGCTCATACCGCCTCCGCCGTTTGTCTTTGCGGACTGCGCAAAGGAACCGGCTGCCATGCCGCAGGTCACGTCCACAAGCGGGATGATCGTCGTGTTCTCGTCCACCTTCACAGGCTCGCCCACAACGGTCTTCGATGTAATGAAATGATCCATCCCCTTAAACAGTGCGTCCACGGTAGATGGAAACTGATTTTCTGCCATACCGATTCCTCCTAAATGTTCTTTGTATTGCGCTCTCTCTTCCTGAAGAATTTGAGAAGGCGCCTGAAATCCTTACTGATAAACAATCTTGCAGCCGTCCAAAGCGGATACCACAGAGCAATCCGGCCTTTGAAATGGAGTTCTCCGTCAAGAGCCGTTCCGGTAAAATCCGGTTCCAGGGTCAGCGTTCTGGCATATACGCCGTAGAATGGGCTGACTGCCGTAAGGACCTGTCCTGTATCGTATGGATCATCAAATCCAAAGTGGATCCGGCCCTGGAGTTTCCGCGGAAGTACATAGCGGACAAGTTTCTTTGTGCGCTTCCAGACAAGATGAAACGCTTTCTGGTTCTGATCATCGTGCCAGAACATCGAAATGCTGTTCCAAGTCTTTTCCAGAGATATCTTCTTTTTCAAAATGCTGTCGATCACTTTTTGTATCTTTTCAGGCAGTCCCCGGAGTTTGTCAAGGAGTGCATATACTTTTTTAATAATCCGGGACAGCTTTTCTTTAAGTTTTACACGAAAACGGATTTTATCAATGCTTTTATCGCTCGAAAAATCTTCCGCTTCATTCTTCTGCGGCTCATCCAATTCCGAAGAAAGCTCCGTCGCATGCATAACAAGCTCCTCATCATCTTTGGAATCCGCCTGAACCGTCGATACATTCGTTTCAGTATCCTGTTCTGGTTCCGGCTTAGCCGCTTCCACAACAGGCTCCGGCACATCTTCACGATTCACTGTTTCAGTAAAAACTGGCTCCTGAACAGGCACCTCGTTTTTTGAACTTTCCGGCTCAAATTCCAACTCCTCCGCCTCATCATCCTCCGGCGGCCACAGCCTCATATCAAACAGTTTGAACCATAATACCCGCCCGGATACATCCGCGTGTTCATGGTAACTCACCCGGATCCGCACGAGATGCATTAGCCAGCTCACCGCCGCCTCCCCATCCGGTTTTCCGTCGAAGGAGATATCTGCCCGGTACCGCACCGGGACGAACAGGAGAAGCAAGACTGTTGTGAGAATCAGTCCAAGGATCACTAACAGGATGACCCCGATGATCTTTAAGATCATCAGCAAAATATGGATCACTCGCAGCACCCCTTTCCGAAAAGAAAGGCGTTCACGTCATATCCGCCGGTCTTTTTGTAGACCTCACAGATGATCCGCCCCGCCAGTTCCGCCGCATCCTCAAAGTCTGCGGCGATCCCGACGATCAGAAGATCCTGCTTTTCATAGTAGGGAAGCTTTAATGTCAGCGCCGGGTAGATATCCAGGAGATTCTCGTCCCCCGCCGCCGGAGTCAGGACATAAAAACCCAGCGACTTTCCGCTCCGGACCGCCTGGATCGTCTCATATCTGTGCTTTTTCGCTTTTTCCCCGACATACAGCTTTTCATACCAGCGCATGACTCACCTGCTCATCCCTTAATATTTACAGGCAGTTTCCCGCTTCCGGGACCTGCCCAGACCAGACCTACTGTTTCGATCTGATGATCATTCTTCTCAGAAGATCCAGCGCCGTAACCGCGGCATGTTCCCGGATCTCCTGTCTTGTGCCGTGGAAATGGCATTCTTCCACGACCACATCATCCTTCATGCAGCAGGACACATAGACGAGTCCCACCGGCTTCTCCTCGGTTCCGCCGTCCGGGCCCGCAAGTCCTGTGACAGCCACGCAGGCGTCGGAATCCGCCGCGAGAACACCGCCGAGAGCCATCTCTCTTGCGGTCTGCTCGCTGACAGCGCCGTATTTCTTTAAAGTTGCCTTGCTGACATCAAGAATCTTTCTCTTTGATTTGTTCGAATACGTGATATAACCCTGATCAAATACGTCAGACGCGCCCGGCACGTTGATGATCTTTGCGGCCACCATTCCGCCTGTGCAGGATTCCGCGGTGGTCACCGTGAGTCCGTACTTTGTGAGAAGACGCACAACCGTCTCCTCCATGGTCTCGTTCTCTTTTGTGGAATAATACATATCTCCCAGTGCCTTTTTGATCTCTTTTGCCACCGGCTTTAAGATCGTCTTTGCAGATTCCTCATCTTCCGCTTCCGTCTCTACGAGAACATGGACATCTTTTCCGCGGCGTCTCGTGTAGATCACGACCGCGCCGCCGCGCTTTAAGAGCTCCTGAAGTCTCTCTTTTACTTCCGTCTCGCTTTTTCCGTAAATTTTAAATATCTGGGCATAACCCTGTTCTGTTCGAATCATCACATTTTTCCTTCCGTAAGAACGCCGACGTTCTTCACAATATAGTCAACAAGTGAAATTACTGTCAGCGCAAGAGCGATCCAGACAATAATCGTCGTCAATGTGGACAATGCCGGAATGTTAAAGATCAGAAGGACCACACCGATCATCTGGAATGTGGTCTTAAATTTTCCCCAGTAGCTTGCCGCGATGACAACGCCGTTGTCGGACGCTACAAGGCGGAAACCGCTGATGATGAACTCACGGCTGATAATGATGATGACCATCCAGGCCGGAAGCTCGCGAAGCTCGATCATACAGATCAGCGCGGAGCAAACGAGAAGTTTATCCGCCAACGGATCCATAAATTTTCCGAAGTTTGTTACCAGGTTATACTTTCTCGCGATCTTTCCGTCCAACATATCCGTCAGACTCGCGATGATAAAGAGCGCAGCTGCCACATAGCGCATATTCTGGTTTGCGCCGCCGTCGTAAAGAAGCGCAGCTACGAAAAACGGGATCATGATCACTCGCAATGTTGTAAGCTTATTCGGTAAATTCATCCTCTGCCTCCCCAATCAGATCATACTCGGACGCGCCTGTGACGCGTACCTTGAGAAAATCTCCGGACATCAGGGAAAGTCCGGTGTTCACAAAGATAAGTCCGTCTACGTTCGGGCTGTCCATGTAAGTACGTCCAACGTAGGCATTCTCGTCGGCAACCTTGCCCTCGATCATCACTTCCAGGGTGCGTCCCTTCATTGCCTCGGACTTCTCGAAAGCGATCTCCTGCTGGAGTTCCATGATCTCGTCACGGCGGTCCTGTTTTACCTCGTCCGGAACCTGGTTTTCAAAGCTAAATGCCGGGGTATCTTCCTCCGGAGAGTAAGCGAATACGCCGAGACGGTCAAACTCCATGTCATCGACAAACTGCATCAGGATCTCGTGGTCTTCCTCGGTCTCACCCGGGAATCCGGAGATCAGTGTGGTGCGGAGCGCGATGTCCGGGATCTCTTTTCTGAGTTTCGCGATCAGCTCGCGGATCTCTTTGTTGTTGGTTCTTCTGCCCATCCGCTTTAATACAGCATCGCTTGCGTGCTGGATCGGGATGTCCAGATAGTTACAGACTTTTTCTTCGGTCTTGATGGTCTCGATGAGCTCATCGGTGATCTCCTCCGGATAGCAGTACTGGAGACGGATCCACTGGATACCGGATACAGCAGCCAGACGTCTTAAGAGTTCCGGAAGCTTCTTCTCGCCGTAGAGGTCTTTTCCGTAAAGGGTCGTCTCCTGTGCAACCAGGATCAGCTCCTTCACGCCTTTTTCCGCAAGTTCCTCCGCCTCTTTCACAAGCTGTTCCATCGGAACGCTGCGGTACTTTCCGCGAAGGTACGGGATAATGCAGTAGGTGCAGCGCTTGTCGCAGCCCTCAGCGATCTTTAAGAACGCGTAATGTCCGCCTGTTGTCACAAGGCGCTCCGTGTTGGCGCTCACCGGCGCGTCGATGCTCTCGAAAACTTCCGGTGTCTCTCCGCCCATAACTTCCTTGATCGCCTCGCCCACAGCCTCGTAGGATGTGGTTCCGAGGATCGCGTCTACCTCCGGGATCTCATCGATGATCTCCTGTTTGTAGCGCTGCGCGAGACATCCTGTGACGATCAGTGCTTTTAAGCGTCCGTTTTTCTTTAACTCCGCCATCTGAAGGATCGTGTTGATGCTCTCCTCTTTCGCGTCTCCGATAAAGCAGCAGGTGTTTACAACGACGATATCTGCTTCGTTCTCGTCATCCACGAAGGAATACCCCTCTTTTCCGAGGATTCCTAACATTTTTTCCGTATCTACAAGGTTTTTATCACAGCCCAGTGATATGAAAAGTAAATTCATTCTGTTCGTATTTCCTTTCTGTGCGTAACTGCTGACGGATCAGACCGGATCACGGTCTTTTTGCGTCGTCAGCGAAAAAAAGAGGAAACTTAAGCCCGATTCAGCCGTTTTCCTCCTTTTCTTACATATTTTCTGCAGCGGTAAGGCTCTGCGCCGGACCACTGCTGGCAGTCTCTTTATTCCTCAGCGTACTCTTCTTCTTTTTTCTTCTCTTCCGGAGTTCTCTCCTTCACTTCGAAGTCGCTCTCGATCTCCGGCTCCTCGTCCTCTGTGAGGATCTTTACCTTCTGCTCATAAAGCTCCTGGACAGCTGTGGAAAGCGGTTTCTTTCCTGCAGCGCCTGCAACTAGCGGATCATCGCCTGCGATGATCTGTCTTGCGCGCTTGGATGCTGCGATGACGATGGAATAACGGCTCTGAACCACCGGCTGCTCGCCCGGTTCAACGTCGCTGTTTACGGCTTCGATTAAGTCTGTATAAGACGGATGTAACATATAAAATGCCCCTTTCAGATCTTTAAATTAAAAAGTTTCTTAATTATCTGAAGTATCCGGTTTTGCGCCTGGCATTATCCGGATACATTCTTTATTTTGTCATATCGTGCAGTTCCTGCTTCATTCTCGCCACGAGGTCCGTGTTCGCGGACTCTTTAAAGTGGCTGGAGCGGATCAGGCTGTGGAGGTCTTCCACGCATGTGTCCACATCGTCGTTGACTACGATATAGTCATAGGAATCCATACCATCGGACTCCTCTGCGGCGCGGCGGAGACGTTTCTCGATCACTTCCGCGCTCTCGGTTCCTCTTCCGGTGAGGCGTTTTTTCAGATCCTCAGCGGTCGGCGGAACGATAAATACGAGAAGGGCGTCCGGGAATTTCTTCTTGATATTCAACGCGCCCTGGATCTCGATCTCAAGGATCACGTCTTTTCCCGCAGCCATCTTTTCTTCCACATACTTTTTCGGCGTTCCATAGTAATGGTCCACATAGCGCGCGTGCTCGATCAGCTCATCATTCTTGATCATATCCTCAAACTCGGATTCTGTGAGGAAGAAATATTCTCTTCCGTTTACTTCACCCGGTCTCGGACTTCTTGTTGTCGCCGATACGGAAAGCGCGTAGTTGTCATATTTTTCCAGAAGCGCCTTCATCACGGTTCCTTTTCCGGCTCCTGAGAACCCGGAAACTACAACGAGGACTCCTTTTGTCTGCATTACAAATGCCCCCTGATTATTCAATATTCTGGATCTGCTCTCTTACCTTCTCGACCTCGGTCTTTAAGAGGATCGCGCGGTCGGAGATCTCAAGATCCGTAGATTTTGAGAGAATCGTATTTGCCTCTCGGTTCATCTCCTGGGCGATAAAGTCGAGCTTTCTTCCGACACTGCCGCCGGCTAAAAGTTCTTTCTTCATTCCCTCGATATGGCTTCTCAGGCGGACGGTCTCCTCGTCCACACAGATCTTATCCGCGAAGATCGTAACTTCTGTCGCGATCCTGGAATCATCCACAGAGGCGGAAGCGAGGAGTTCTTTTACCTTATCCTCCAACTTCTGGCGGTACTCCGCGATCACCTTCGGGGAACGCTCCTCGATAAAATCAACTAATTCCAGCATATGGTCAAGTTTTCCGATCAGGTCGTTCTTTAAGTTCTCGCCCTCACGAATTCTGGACTCCACAAAGCCCTCGCAGGCTTTAAGCAGAGCGTCCTTTAAGAGCTCCCACATATGCTCTTCGTCCTCCGGGACATCCTCCATCGTGAGAACCTCCGGGCATCTTGCCAGCATGGACACTTTTACGTCGTTGTCGATGCCGAAATCATCGGCCATCTTTTTAAAGCTGTCCATATATTCCTGGGCAAGGGATTTGTTATATTTGAGGAATACCTTCGCGTCGGTATAGTCCTCGTAGGTTACAAATATATCTACTTTTCCCCTCTGGATATAATCTTTTAAGAGGGTACGCATGGATGCTTCGAAGTAATTGAATTTCTTCGGCATCTTAATTCCCAGATCCAGATAACGGTGGTTTACCGCCTTTATCTCTACTGAAATCTTACACTCGTCCGTCACCATCTCGTGGCGGCCGAATCCGGTCATGCTCTTTATCATCAGACATGCCTCGCTTTCCCATAGATAACCATTATTATACGGCAAATAAAAAATACAGTCAACCAGATTTCTACAATTGAAAAAATTTTGAAAAAGCGGGCATCAGAACTCTATTATGAAATCCTGATGCCCGTTTCAATCCACACGATTAATTTTTTACTTTTTCTTTCCAATTTTTCTGCGAAAATTTCCGGCAGTTTTTACTCAGCGTCCTTCACTAAGAGCAATGCCATCTTAAATCTTCCGTCAGCTGTCACGCTGTGAAGGCCATTTTTCTCAAATCGGAAGTTCTCTCCCTCCTTGATCGGGTACTGTTTTCCCTCGTAGCCGATGATAGCTTTGCCTTCTAATGCAAATAAAAGGGCATCTCCCGGCGCTCTGTGCTCGGAGAGAGCCTGACCCTCGTCGAAGGACAGGATCATGAATTTCAGGTTCTTCTCCGCTACCAGGTCGATGTTCGCGATGCTGTCCTTCTCGTAATCGATCATGTTCTTTAAGCTGAATACCTCAGCTGCCTTTAATAAGTTGTTCATTGTAATCTCCTTTTTCGTATCTAATAATATTTCTGTATAGATGAATCCTTCCTCACCGGCCTCGGAGCCGCAGAGCGTTCCCGGCCCCACATAAAGGATCTCATTCTTATGAACGGTCACATGTTTTTCTTCCGCCCCCAGGACAAAGTCTCCGCATCCGCCTGCGCCGATATAGAGGATCGGGCAGTCGTAAGTCTCCGCACTGA
>CAVIYT010000122.1:0-9698 GCA_963646925.1 Paludibacteraceae bacterium | reverse complement strand
CGCGTGCAATCGTATACCGTCGTATGAACGATATTCCGGGTGACTGGGGTACCGCAGTAAACGTACAGACAATGGTATTTGGTAACAAGGGTAATACCTCCGGTACAGGTGTTGCGTTCACACGTAACCCATCCACAGGTGCAAAGGGTATCTTCGGTGAGTACCTGATCAACGCACAGGGCGAGGACGTTGTTGCCGGCGTTCGTACTCCGCAGCCGATCACTCAGCTTGAGAAAGATCTTCCGGAGTGCTACAAGCAGTTCATGGAACTGGCTATGAAACTTGAGAATCATTTCCACGACATGCAGGATATGGAGTTCACAATCGAGGAAGGCAAGCTCTACTTCTTACAGACACGTAATGGTAAGAGAACCGCTCCGGCTGCTATCCAGATCGCATGCGATTTAGTAGATGAGGGACAGATCACTCCAGAGGAAGCTGTTTGCAGAATCGAAGCAAAATCCCTCGATCAGTTATTACATCCGACCTTCGATCCGGCTGCATTAAAGGCAGGCGAAGTGATCGGACAGGCTCTTCCGGCTTCCCCGGGTGCTGCAGCTGGTAAGGTTTGCTTCACGGCAGATGACGCTAAGGCAGCTGGTATCGGCGGCAAGGGCGAGAGAGTTATCTTAGTTCGTCTTGAGACATCCCCGGAGGATATCGAGGGAATGCACGCTGCACAGGGTATCTTAACTGTCCGCGGCGGTATGACATCCCACGCAGCAGTAGTTGCACGTGGTATGGGTACCTGCTGTGTATCCGGATGCGGCGAGATCAAGATCGACGAGGAGAAGAAGGAATTCACACTCGGCGGACATACCTTCCACGAGGGCGATTACATCTCCTTAGACGGTACAACAGGTAAGATTTACAACGGCGACATCAAGACTCAGGAAGCATCCGTAGGCGGAAACTTCAAGAGAATTATGGACTGGGCAGACAGCTTCAGAAAGCTCGGCGTACGTACAAACGCTGATACACCGGCTGATACAAAGAACGCTGTTAAGCTTGGCGCAGAGGGCATCGGCCTTTGCCGTACTGAGCATATGTTCTTCGATCCGGAGAGAATCCACAACTTAAGAAGAATGATCGTTTCTGACACTGTAGAGGCAAGAGAGGAAGCTTTAAGCAAACTCCTTCCGTATCAGAAGAGCGACTTCAAGGCTATGTACAAGGCACTCGAGGGCAGACCAATGACAGTCCGCTACTTAGATCCGCCGCTGCATGAGTTCACTCCTAAGACAGAGGAAGAGATGGCAGAGCTTGCTAAAGATATGGGCAAGACTGTTGATGAGATCAAGAAGAAATGCGATGAACTTCATGAGTTCAACCCGATGATGGGTCACCGTGGATGCCGTCTTGCAGTTACCTATCCGGAGCTTGCAAAGATGCAGACACGCGCTATCATGGAGGCTGCTATCGAAGTTAAGGAAGAAGATGGCTACGACATCGTTCCGGAGATCATGATTCCGCTCGTTGGCGAGAAGAAAGAGCTCAAGTTCGTGAAAGATATCGTTGTTGAAGTTGCTGAGCAGGTTAAGAAAGAGAAAGGCTCCGACATGCAGTACCACATCGGTACAATGATCGAGATCCCGCGTGCAGCTCTTACTGCAGGCCAGATCGCTGAGGAAGCTGAGTTCTTCTCCTTCGGTACAAACGACCTGACACAGATGACATTCGGCTTCTCCCGTGACGATGCTGGTAAGTTCCTTGATTCTTACTACAAAGCAAAGATCTACGAGTCTGATCCGTTCGCAAGACTTGACCAGACTGGTGTTGGCCGTCTCGTAGAGCTGGCAGTTAAGGAAGGACGTGCAACACGTCCGGAGTTAAAGTGCGGTATCTGCGGCGAGCACGGCGGAGATCCGTCTTCCGTAGAGTTCTGCCACAAGGTTGGCTTAAACTACGTAAGCTGCTCACCGTTCCGTGTACCGATCGCAAGACTTGCTGCTGCACAGGCTGCTCTTCATGAGAAAGGTTACAAATAGGATCTGACTGACGCGAAGCGTAAAGTTAAATCTTTATAAAATTTAAAATGAGGATCCCCCGGAAGCTTTTCTGGGGGATCTTTTGGAAAGGGAGAAGCAATATGAAGGTGTTGAATATTGGATCTCTGAATATTGACCGCGTATACGGAGTGGATCACTTTGTGAGACCTGGCGAGACAATCAAGACGGGAACCTACGCGGAGGTCTGCGGCGGAAAAGGATTGAACCAGTCCATCGCCATTGCGCGTTCAGGGGCGGAAGTATATCATGTGGGTGCCGTGGGGACGGACGGTGAGATGCTTTTGGACGTTCTGAACCAATCCGGGGTCCACACAGAGGGAGTAAAAAAGCTTCCCGGTGCCAGCGGTCACGCGGTGATCCAGGTGGACCAGAGTGGGCAGAATAATATTATTATCTGTGGCGGAGCAAATGATTCCGTGTCAAAAGAAATGATCGATGAGGCGGTAAAGCAGGTGGAAGAGGGAGATATCGTCCTTCTCCAAAATGAGATCTCCAACGTGGGATACACGGCGGAGACGGCGAAAAAGGCCGGGGCGAAGATTGCTTTGAATCCGTCACCGATCAACGAGAATCTGAAGACGATCCCGATGAAGCTGGTGGATTATTTTATTCTCAACGAGATCGAGGGAAAAGAAATCTCCGGAGCGGAGAGCGAAGAACCGGGAGAGATCATGGAGAAGCTGAAAGAAAAGTATCCGGATTCTGCCTTTGTTTTGACACTGGGAGAAAAAGGATCCTGGTATTTTGATAAGACCCGGTGCTTTAAACAGGATATCTATAAAATAAAAGCGGTGGATACCACCGCGGCGGGAGATACGTTCTGTGGATATTTCCTTTCCGGAATCACAAAGGGGAGAGAGATCCCGGAGATTCTGAAAACGGCAAGCGCCGCCAGCGCCATCGCCGTGAGCCGGAACGGCGCGGCTCCGAGTATTCCGGAGTATGCGGAAGTGGAGAAGTTTGTGGCGGAGTGCGGATAAGATGATATAAAATATATGGCAGTACTGGAAAACGACAGTTGTCGGAAAAATTTATGCTATAAAGATCTGTAAAGAAAAATGTCATGAAAAAACTTTTTTGTAGAAAGTTTATATTCATGACATTTTTCGATTTAGAAATAAAACTACAGAACCTGATAAAAATAGAGTTTATTCCGAGGACTGTTTGAATAATGAAAGCGCTCCGAACGACTTTGAGTAAAAATGTATAGAAAGCAAGTTCTGGGCGTTTAGAATCAGTCTTTCGACATACAGATCGTACCCGTTCTCTGAAGCTCCAGGATACCGAAGCTTCTCACAAGCTCAATAAAGTCTGTGATCACATCCGGGGCCGCATGGAACTCGATGACCATGCTCTTCGGGGAGACGTGAACGATCTTGGCGCCCATGACGCTGCAGAGCTCGATCAGGGAACTGCGGTTCGTCGCGGAGTAGGAGACTTTGATGAGCATGAGCTCGTGAAGGACACTTCTGGTCTCCTCAAGACGGCGGACTTTAATTACGTCCAGTTTCTTGTTTAAGTGTTTCTCAATCTGATCGACGGTGCGCTGATCGCCGGTGGAGACGATGGTCATGCTGGAAATATCATGGCGCTCGGTCTCACCTACGGCAAGGCTGTCGATGTTGAAGCCTCTTCTCGCGAAAAGACCGGATATCTGGGAGAGAACACCGTCTTTATTTTCTACAAGTACAGAAAAAATACCTTTCATCTTGCGTTCTCCTTATTTTGTGTTATTGTGGCTGTCGACTTCGCAGACCATGATGCAGGCTTTATCGCAGGCGAGGAAACGGTCGAGTTCCGCGTCGAGAGTCTCGTTGCTGTCGCAGTGGAAGTAATCCATATCGTAGGCAGCGGCGATCTCCTTGTATTTCGGGTAATCGTAGAGCTGGACACCGAAATAGTGTTCCTCGTAAGTCTTTTCCTGATGTTCGCGGACGAGACCGAGATAGTGGTTTCTCATAATGAGGATCTTCATCGGGACCTTATTGACCGCGATGGTTCCTAACTCGTACATAGACATCTGGAAGGAACCGTCACCGCAGACAACGACCACCTGTTTGTCCGGCGTACACATCTTCGCGCCGATTCCGGCCGGGATGGAGTAACCCATGGTTCCCATGCCGCCGCTTGTGAGGAAACGGCCGTTCTTCATCACATAGTTGTCGGCGGACCAGAGCTGGTTCTGTCCGACGTCGGCAACGTAGATCGCGTCGTCGTCCATCTTCTCGGAGAGATGCTGGACTAAGAGCATCGGATTTACAAGCTTGTCACTGAAGACGCGGTGGTCCACGGTGCTCTTCTTGATTTCGTGAAGTGTCTCGATCCAGCTGGAGGTATCGATGGAGATATTCTCCTGCAGCAGACGGTCGAAGATATTCTTGATGTCGCCCACAAGCGGGATCGTCGGTCCGAGGTTTTTGCCGATCTCAGCGGTATCGATATCGATGTGGATAATGTTGACCTGCTGTTCCAGGTTTTCCGGCTTCGGAACGGCGCGGTCAGCGATTCTCGCACCTGCGATAATTAAAAGGTCACTGTTTGCGACAGCGCGGTTCGCGTACGGTTTTCCGTTATTTCCCAGCATTCCGAAGTACAGCGGGTGGTTCTTCGGCATAACGCCGATTCCCATCATCGTTGTTACCAGTGGGATATTGTTTTTCTCGCAAAACTGGCGGACACATTCCTCGCCGTTTCCTAGGATCACGCCGCCGCCGGCGCAGATCAGCGGTTTTTTCGCCTTATTGATCGCAGCGACAACTTTATGCATCTGCGGGTTGTTTCCCTTTGTGTTCGGCTTGTATCCGCGGATATTGACCTCGGAGGTGTAGTCGAAGGATTTCTTTAAGAGATCCATCTGGACATCACACGGGATGTCGATGAGGACCGGTCCTTTTCGTCCAGTGGAGGCGATATAGAAAGCTTCCTTAAAGATACGCGGAATATCATCGGCGCTCTTTACAAGGTAGCTGTATTTTACGAAAGATTCTGTGGAACCACGCATATCAGCTTCCTGGAATACGTCACGTCCAAGAAGGTTAGAATTTACCTGTCCGGTGATCGCAATTAACGGAATACTGTCGGCGTAGGCCGTCGCGAGCGCTGTGATCAGATTTGTCGCGCCTGGGCCGGAAGATGTCACGCAGACAGCCGCCTTTCTGGAAATACGGGCATAGCCGCTTGCAGCGTGTCCGGCTGCCTGTTCCTGGCGGACGAGGACATGCTCGATGGTTCCTGCATTATATAAGGCCTCATAAAACGGAGAGATCGCAACGCCCGGATAACCGAAGATCCTGGTTACGCCTTCTTCCTCGAGGCATTTGACCATAGCTTCTGCACCATTCATAATACTTAAAATACCCCCTCAAGTAAGCGTTTGAAAGATGTCTGGGGGCAAAAAAAGATGATTTTGCCCTTTAAAATCTTTAAAGATAGTTAGTAAGAATTATATCGCATTTTGAGAGGGGATGTCAATGTGGAAAGGGCGGGAGAAGGGGGATTTTGTGGGAATTTATAGAGAAATCCATGAACTTGAAGCGGAATGGAAAGTATGCTATGATTGACTGGTGTAAATGGAGAAAACGGAAGAAACGAAGTAGAAGAATCCGATAGAAAAATTTCTGTAAAACAGACAAATGAAGATACATGGGGGAACATGGCAATGAACATTGCGGTATGCGATGACCAGCCGGAAGTGCTGGATGTCGTTAGAAATATACTGAGGGAGATCCCAGGGGTGAAACGTGTCGAGACTTATCAGGATATCCGGCATATGAGGGACGAATTTGAAGATGGAAAACGGCCGGATGTACTGATCATGGATATCTGCCATGAATATAATACAAAAATCCCGGAGACGGAGGAACGACAGGAGGGAATCGATTACGCCTATGAGCTGAACCAGGAATTCCCGGAGCTGCAGATCATCTACCTAACAGGATATACGACGAGATATTCCCAGCATATCTTCCTGAAACCGGTAAATCTCGTGGGATATCTCACGAAGCCGGTGAACGCGGATATCCTCGAAAAGCTCCTGAAGATCGCAAAGGAAAGGCGGGCTCAGGAAGATGAAAAGCGGGTGACGATCATGTGCCAGAATCACCAGCAGATCTTTTATCTGAACGAGATCTGGTATCTGGAGAGCAGCGCCCACCGAACTATGATCCATACATACGAAAATGAGCAGGTGTGCCATGACAAGATCTCGGATCTGGAGGAGCGGATAGGTGAGACTTTTGTGCGGTGTCACCAGAGCTTCCTTGTAAATATGAAATACATCCGGCGGGTGGAACATGACCGGTTTAAGCTGGAAAACGGGGAGGAGATCCCGATCAGCAAAAAGCGGTATATGGAAGCGCGGACGAGGTATTTTCAGTATCTGGAGGACGAGGTATCATGATCATTCTTATATTTTTTACCATATGCCAGTTCACGATTCTCGTGATGAACCACATGCTCTTCCAGGGCATCCCGTCGGCCTGGAATAAGATGGGTATTCCGGTAGTTGCCATCAGCTTTATTACGGAAGTGGTGTTGATCGTAAACGGTTACCGGAACAGCAAAAACAAGGTGCTGAAGCAGGAAATAGAGCGCCTGGAACATGAACTGAACAGAAAGAAGATGGAAGAGGAAAGCGCCCAGGTACAGGCGGAGCGCCTGAATAAGAGGCGGGAAGATCTTCTGCGGATCGTGAAAGAGGCTGAAAATGATCTTCACACGGAAAATCGGGAATCCGCGGCGGCAAAGTTACAGAAAGAGATCGAGGAGAACCGGGCAGGACAGTACTGCTCCAACATGATATTAAATGTGCTTCTTGAGGAGTACGAGATCAAATGCCAAAAGGTGAATATCCGGTTATCTGTTGATGCGCACGTTGGTGAGCTCCCGGGAATTTCAAGAATCCACCAGTGCAGTATTCTTTCAAATCTCATGAATAATGCCATGGAGGCGGTAGGATATCTCCCGGAAAGTGAGAGATGGATTCGGGTCGATATCCATGTGAAAGCGGACTATCTCGTGATCACCGTGGAAAATCCGTTTGCGGAGAAATATATCGGAATGGAAAAGGACGGCGAGCGTGGATATGGCAGCAGGATCCTTCAGGAGATCGCGGAGATGTATGGAGGAAACTGCAATGTGAAGATCGACAGGGAGAAAAAGATATATAAGAGCACGGTGATCCTGGACGCGGCGGGAACTGATGCTGAAGAGGAGAGGGGGAGAACGGCATGAACACGGATGCAGTTTTGCGCGTACTGATCGGCGCACTTGGTCTTATGCCTACGACCTTTTTCCTGATGCAGATGCTGAAATGGCGGGGGTCAATTACAAAGGTGCTGATCCTACAGATCATTTTTAATATTCTCTCATGCATCGCGAAAGAATATATGAATTCGCTGAGTGATCAGGAAGTGATCGGAATGACGAGTCGGGTACTGATGGGGATCTATCTGAGCGGTGTCTTTCTGTGCTTTGGTGATTCGCTGAAAAGAATCATATTGATGGTAGTGATAGCGATCGGCTGTACGACGGTTGCGGAGCTTATCTGCAACGCGATATTCGTAAATAATGGCTGGGTGGTCACAGGCTCTTTTTGGGGGGTATATGATTATGTACGGGTCATGACATGCGAGACTATACTTTTGAGTCTGATCCTCATGGGAATGGTTTTCCTCATAAAGTGGAGACGGTCGCTGTTCTGCGAAAAAAGCCAGATGGTCATAGCGCTGATTGCAGTCAGCGTTCTCGCCGGAATGTATCCTTACATGGATTACATTACGAAGAAACAGCATACGGTTTCCATTGGTCAGCAGTTCCTTTTTATCCTGATCATTATGATCTATATGTTCCTCCCGCTCATCGCTCAGGAGACAGAAAAACGTCAGGAAAATGAGAAACTGTTAAAAGCACTGAACGACCAATTTGAGATCGAAAAAAGTCACTTAAAACTCATGGAAGATTTCGAGACCGACCAGCGAAAACTCGAACATGACTTCAACAACCAGATGATGGTCGTTATGGGAATGATGGAGATGGGCGAATGGACGGCCGCGGAGAATATGTTGGGGGAGATGGAGAAGAGGATCGGGAAGGTGTAGGGAGGGAAAGTAACAAGAGAATATAGGGGAATTGGAATGTGGGAGAAATGTCTTCGGGAGAGGATGTTTCTCTTTTTTTGTCGAAAAAAAGGACGATTTTGACGGCGGCGAAAACTGAAGGTCATCGTATTGTATAATCTGCAATAAGAGAATAAATATGTGAAAAATGTGTGAAATAAAGTCGCTGAAACGGCGGAGAGGAGAAGATTTAAAAAGAAAAATACTGAGAATGTAAGGGGATATAAAATGAGAATTGCAGTGTGTGACGATCAGGCGGAAGTACTGACCGCCGTCGAGTGTATGTTTTCTGAGAAGGGGGTAATAATCGGGATAGAAAACGTCGATACCTATCAGGATATCAGAAAATTGAAAGAAGAATTCCAGAAGGAAAATCGCCCGGACGTACTGATTATGGATATCTGCCATGAGTTTAATCCTGCGCTTCCCAAAACGAAAGAGCGGCAGGAGGGAATTGACTGCGCATATGAATTAAATCAGAAGTATCCAGAACTTCAGATCATTTATATGGCGGAGGACGCGAAGAAATACTCCCAACATATTTTCTTGAAACCGGTGAACCTGCTCGGCTACCTTACAAAGCCGGTCAATCCGGTTATTTTAAAGAAGTTTCTTGAAATCGCAAAAGAAAAGCAGAAACAGAATGACGAAAAACGTGTGACGATCATGTGCCGGAACCATAAGCAGATATTTTACCTGGATGAAATTTTATATCTGGAAAGCCGGGCTCACAGGACCATGATCCATACCTATGAGGGGGAAGAGGTGTGCCGCATCAAAATATCGGATCTCGAACAGAGAATGGGAGATACCTTTGTGCGCTGCCACCAGAGCTTTCTTGTCAACATGAAATACATTCGACGGATCGAAAATGAAAGCTTTAAGTTGGAAAATGGGGAGGAGATTTTGATCAGTAAGAGGAGGTATGCGGAGACGAAGAAACGGTATTTCACATATCTGAACAGAATCGAAAAATAGAGATAGTAAGCTTGATTTTTTGAACTTTTAGAAGAATTTATTTTAGGAGACATACGGATATTAAATAAAAAACTGATTTATTTGGAAGTGCTGGCCAGTCTGCTTTTGCATGGATGTAGTCCGTCCGCAAAACAGACACAGACGGCAGTAGAGGAAACGACGATAGAAGCCGAGATGACTGCTGAAGCGGAGGAGCCAGAGATTCCATATATAGAGGCGGCGGATTCATTTGCAGGTGGAAGCGGAACTGAGGAAGATCCATACCAGATCGCTACAGCGGAACAGCTGGCCCTGATGGGAAAGGTGAATGACGACTGGTCGCAGGAATATAATAAGGCATACTATGTGCTCACGGCAGATATCCAGTTAAGTGATGTTGAGAATTACGAAAACTGGAAAGAGACTCCACCGGAATATCAGTGGAAACCGATTGGTAATCATTTTAAGGGGAATTTTGATGGTGATGGGCATGTGATCAGTGGGATGTATGTACGGTCGGTGAAAGACTGGTTTGGGATTGGTTTAATTGCTGGAAATGTAAAAGTTGAGAACTGTTCAGTTGATATGGATGTCTGTTCTGAAGTTACTAATGGAA
>CAVIYT010000121.1:0-7615 GCA_963646925.1 Paludibacteraceae bacterium | reverse complement strand
GTGTACGCCTTTCCGTTCGCTCCGAAGTATCTCCATCCGCTCTCATTCCAGCGGCTGTTGTTAATGTACTTCCATGCGTTCGTGATCATGATGCCGCTGTCGTTCACATAATATGTGTCATCGATCAGGCTGTTTGTCTGCATCACTCCGTTGTAATCTACGTAGTACCATGCGTTTCCTGAATTTACCCAGTCATTTCGGACGAGGTTTCCGCTGTTATTATTGTAGTAGTACCATCGTCCATTCTGCTGCGACCAGTCTGCAAAAGACGTTGTCGCCATTCCTGCGGTTAAAATCATCGCCGCAACTGCTACACCTGCAAAATATCTCTTCTTCATAGGAACCCTCCTCTTCTAATTTGCCTTCCGTTGCCGGAATATACTTTTTCGTTTTTTGTTTTTCCGCCGTTTGCTTTTCAGCGTTTCCCCGGCGGACATTTCTTTTCGTCATCTGTGATAGATATCTCTCGTTTTTTGTTTGTACCTGTATTATACAGAAAACCTCCTAAAAACTCTTCTCTTTTTCCTTACATTTCATTAAAAATATGACGCAAAAATGCGGCAAAAACGGGATCTCATTCCCATTTCTGCCGCATCTTGCTTCTTCTATAACTATCCCCTATGGCTCTCGCCGGGACAACGTTCTTTTTCTATTACTGTGCGTCCCCAAACAGACGGTTTACCGCACTGAAGATTCCTCGTAAGGATGCTCTTGTGATGTTGGAGCTGATGCCGACACCGTATGTCACTCTGCCGGACTTCTGGTCCATCACATGGATGTAGGAAGCCGCCTGCGCTCCGGAACCGGATGTCAGAGCGTGCTCGCTGTAATCCAGGACTTTGATGGTAATTCCAAGTTCTTCCTCTAAGCCGCGCTGAACCGCATCGATCGGGCCGTTTCCGACGCCCTCAAACTGCTTTGTCTCACCGTGGTCGGAGTAGGTAACAACAGCGACTGTCGTGAACTGGTCTCCAGCCTCGAAATCTGTGATCTTGCACTTGCGGAAGTGGTACGGTTCCTTGCGGTCGAGATACTCTCTGCGGAACTCTTCCATGATCTGCTCCGGTGCAACCTCACCCTGCTTCTCTGCGATCTTCTGGATCACATCCGCGAACTCCTTGTGCATGCCGCGCGGAAGCTTGAATCCGAAGAAGCTGTCCATAACGAAGGCTACGCCGCCCTTTCCGGACTGGCTGTTGATACGAACCACCGGCTCGTACTCTCTTCCGATATCGGACGGATCGATCGGCAGATACGGAACCTGCCAGATCTCGCTCTTTCTTTCCATAAGAGCATGCATTCCCTTGTTGATGGCATCCTGGTGGGAGCCGGAGAATGCGGTAAATACTAACTTACCAGCGTACGGATGACGCGGGTCGATATGCATCTTTGTGCAGCGCTCGTAAACTTCAGCGATCTTCTTGATATCGCCGATCTCAAGCTCCGGGTTAATTCCCTGGGAGAACATGTTGTAGGCGATGGTCAGGATATCCACGTTTCCGGTACGCTCACCGTTTCCGAACAGGGTTCCCTCGACACGGTCAGCGCCTGCAAGGATCGAAAGTTCTGCCGCAGCAACACCTGTTCCGCGGTCGTTATGCGGATGGACGCTTAAAACGATGCTCTCGCGGTTCTCTAAGTGTTTGCTCATCCACTCGATCTGATCTGCGAACACGTTCGGTGTTGTCATCTCGACTGTGGACGGAAGGTTGATGATCATCTTGTTGTCCGGTGTCGGACCCCATGCTCTCTGGACCGCGTTGCAGATATCAAGCGCAAAGTCCATCTCGGTTCCGGTAAAGCTCTCCGGAGAGTACTCCAGGATTACCTTTCCGTCATAGTCTTTCATGTATTTCTTTACCATATCGACGCCATCGATGGCGATCTGCTTGATCTCCTCACGATCCATATGGAATACAACGTCACGCTGTAAAGTAGAAGTGGAGTTGTAGATATGCACAACTGCCTTCGGGATTCCCTGGATGGACTCGAAGGTTCTCTTTAACAGGTGCTCACGGCACTGGGTAAGAACCTGGACAGTCACATCGTCCGGGATCAGCTTGCGGTCAACAAGCTGTCTTAAAAAGTCAAATTCGATCTGGGAAGCGGCCGGGAAACCGATCTCAATCTCCTTGAAGCCCATCTGCACCAGCATATTGAACATTTCGATCTTCTCTTCAACGACCATCGGCTCTACAAGGGCCTGGTTGCCGTCGCGCAGATCCACGCTGCACCAGATCGGCGCCTTCTGGATCTCTTTATTCGGCCACTCCCTCTCCGGGTAATTCATGACCGTTACTCTCTGATATCTCTTATAGTTCATCATAGTTTCTTTCCTCCGTTTTCTGATAAAAATTATTTTTCATTCCTGCATTTCATGAATTTTTGCAATCACGCAGTCTTTCCAAGCACTGCGGTTTCCCTCCAGCTTCATAGTCGCAGGCCACGGAGTCGGTAAACCACGCTGTACTTCTCAATTACAAATAATGTTACGCTTTTAGGTCTAACCCCATTTTCATCAGTCCTTTTCCATGAAATTCAAGCGGCGGCCGCGTTTTCTGCCGTCTCTTTTTCGTCTCTTCATTATATCACTGCGAAAAAGGAATCGCAAGAATCTTCACCATAACATTTAGATATAGGAGATATGCCCTTTCTCCTTCAGCGCATCGATCACCTGATCCACGTACTTCTCGCAGATCTCCGGTGTCTCCGCTTCCACCATAACGCGGATCAGCGGTTCTGTTCCGCTCTGGCGGAGGAGAAGTCTTCCGTCATTTCCAAGCGCCTCATCGACAGCTTTTCCTGCTGCCTGCACATCCGGGTCATTTAACGCAGCTGCTTTGTCTGCTACACGGACATTCTTTAAAAGCTGCGGAAGGATCGTAACCTCGGAAGCAAGTTTTCCCAGGGTTTCCTTCTTCTCCAGCATCACTTCCATGATCTTCAAGGAAGTAAGGATTCCGTCACCAGTAGTCGCGTATTTGCTGAAAATAATATGTCCGGACTGTTCGCCGCCGAGGCAGTTTCCGGTCTTTGACATGTTCTCATATACATATTTATCACCGACAGCCGTCTTCTCGTAGCCGATGCCCTCGCGGTCGAGTGCCTTGTAGAGGCCAAGGTTTGACATAACGGTGGTGACGATCTTGTTGTTGCGTAAAAGTCCCTGTTCCTTCATGTACTTGCCGCAGATATAAAGGATCAGATCGCCGTCCACAACATTTCCATTCTCATCCACAGCCAGGCAGCGGTCCGCGTCGCCGTCATAGGCAAATCCCACATCGAGACCTTTTTCCTTCACGAATTTCTGAAGGTTTCCGATATGGGTGGAACCGCAGTCGCGGTTGATATTGAGCCCGTCCGGCTGGTCATTGATGACATAAGTGTCAGCGCCGAGGGCGTCAAATACACTCTTCGCAACGGAGGACGCGCTTCCGTTGGAGCAGTCGAGACCGACTTTCTTTCCCTTGAAGGATCTCGTCGCGATGGAGATCAGGTAACCGATGTAGCGGTTTCTTCCCGCAGCGAAATCCTGGGTTCTTCCGATATTCTCTCTCTTTGCCAGCGGGATCTCTTCCATCTCGCCGTCTAAGTACTTTTCGATCTCCTCGATGACGCTCTCTTCCAGCTTCTCACCGTTTCCGTTCATGACCTTGATTCCGTTGTCATAGTACGGGTTGTGGCTGGCGGAGATCATAATTCCGCAGTCGAAATCTTCCGTGCGGATCACATGGGAGACGCTGGGCGTCGTTGTTACATGTAAGAGATAGGTGTCCGCGCCGGATGCTGTGAGTCCCGCTGCCAGGGAATACTCAAACATGTAGCTGGAACGTCTCGTATCTTTTCCGATGACGACTCTGCATCTGTCGCCCTTTGCCTGTTTTCCATAATACCATCCGAGAAATCTTCCGACCTTATACGCATGTTCCACGGTAAGGTCAACGTTTGCCTCGCCGCGGAAACCGTCGGTGCCAAAATATTTTCCCATTTTTCAGTTTCCTCCATGATCCGCGAACCTTATAGAGAATCGGATATTTCCATAAACGATATCCATATTCTCTATAAAGTCCGCAGCTTTTTATCTATTCATAGATTATGCATTTCGATCAGAAATTGCCCGGTGTTCCCGTGCCTTTCCTACTGCTGCTTTCAGAAAACAATTGTTTTTCTGATAAAACAGGCTGCCGGGAACCTGTCTTCACCGGCAGCCACATGCCTTTTTTTCACAAAACCGACATTTTCTTGCCGGTTCCCTCTTTCAATTTCCTACCAGGTGATCTCCTTCAGATATCTGGCAACGGCATCCTTCCACTCCGGGAGACGCTCGAAGCCGTTCTCTGTAAGTTTTTCCTTGCTCATCCGGCTGTTCATCGGGCGTTTTGCCTTTGCTGCCTGGTACTCATCGGAATGCACCGGTGTCACCTTTACGTCCATTCCAGCTGCGCGGAAGATCTCACACGCGAACTCATACCAGGAGCAGAGTCCTTCGTTTGTCGCATGGTATCTGCCGTATTTGTCGGTCTGGATCATATCTACAAGAAGTCTTGCCAGATCGTATGTGTAGGTCGGGGAACCGATCTGGTCGTCAACGACGGATGCGGCTCCGCGCTCTTTTCCGATTCTCAGCATAGTCTTAATGAAGTTCTTGCCGTTTACGCCGAATACCCAGGCGATGCGGACGGTAAAGAATTTCTCCACCAGCTCCTCAACTGCAAGCTCTCCCTCGTACTTGGACTGACCATAGACATTCAGTGGATGTCTCTCGTCATCCGGTTTCCACGGGCGAGTTCCCTGTCCGTCGAATACGTAGTCTGTGCTGATGTACATCATCTTGATGCCGAGCTTTTTGCAGACTTCCGCGATATTTCTTGTTCCGCCTGCGTTGACTTTCATGCACACGTCAACGTTATCCTCAGCGGCATCAACTGCTGTGTAAGCCGCGCAGTGGATCACAGCGTCGACATTTGCCTCCGTGATCACACGGTCGCATGCCTCTTTATCGGTAATATCCATCTCCGCGAGGTCCACTCCGACCGGGGTCAGACCGCGTTTATTCATCTCGTTTACTACGTCATGACCAAGCTGGCCTTTTACGCCTGTTACTAAAACTCTCATGTTCGTTTTATTCCTTTCACCTGAAAGTACATAGCCATCCGGCAAAGTCCTGTCCCCGCCGAACAGTCTGCAGAGTATATCCTTTTTGACGCTTCAGCCCTGCCCCGGAACCGGCGCAAGGCTGAACGTTATCTTATTACTTTAAGTCCTTACCAAGACGGTCGCCGTACATGTTGTCGAAGTAGTTGCTGTACTCTCCGCTTAAGATGTGCTTCCACCAGTCCTCGTTGTCTAAGTACCACTGGATCGTCTGCTGGATACCGGTATCGAAGTTGTACTTCGGCTTCCAGCCAAGCTCTGTCTCAAGCTTTGTCGGGTCGATGGCGTAACGTCTGTCGTGGCCCGGACGGTCTGTTACGAACTTGATGAGGCTCTCCGGCTTATTTAATGCCTTTAAGATCGTCTTAACGACCTCAAGGTTTGTTCTCTCGTTGTGTCCGCCGACATTGTAAACTTCACCGACACGGCCTTTGTGGATGATCAGGTCGATGGCCTCACAGTGGTCGGAGACATGGAGCCAGTCGCGGACATTCTCGCCGGTTCCGTATACCGGAAGTGCCTCGTCAGCGAGAGCACGGCTGATCATAAGCGGGATCAGCTTCTCCGGGAAGTGGTACGGACCGTAGTTGTTGGAGCAGCGGGAGATCGTCACCGGAAGTCCGTATGTTCTGTGGTAAGCGAGAACGAAGAGGTCAGCGCTTGCCTTGGAGGAAGAGTACGGGCTGGATGTGTGAAGCGGTGTCTCCTCTGTAAAGAAGAGGTCCGGGCGGTCAAGCGGAAGATCTCCGTAAACCTCATCGGTGGAAACCTGGTGGTAACGCTTGATACCGTAAGTGCGGCATGCGTCAAGAAGAGTTGTGGTTCCCATTACGTTTGTGCGGACAAAGCTCTCCGGATCTACTACGGAACGGTCAACGTGGCTCTCTGCTGCGAAGTTTACAACGATATCCGGTTTCTCTTTCTCGAAGAGGTCGAATACGAATTTACGGTCTGCGATATCGCCCTTTACGAACTTGTAGTTCGGCTTGTTCTCGACCGGTTTTAATGTCTCGAGGTTACCCGCGTATGTTAAAAGATCGAGGTTTACGATCTGGTAATCCGGGTACTTGTTTACCATATGGTGAATGAAGTTGCCGCCGATGAATCCGGCGCCGCCTGTTACGATGATTTTCATGTGTTTATCTTCCTTTTCCTTATTTATCTGCATGTCCCGGCAGCTTATCGATATACTTTCCGTCGATGACATCCTTTAGGTACTGACCGTACTGGTTCTTCTTATAGATCTCGTATGCAGCCATAACTTCTTCCTTGGAGATCCAGCCGTTTGTGTAAGCGATTTCTTCCAGGCACGCAATCTTTCTGTGCTGGTGGGTCTCGATGGTCTTAACGAAGTTTGTCGCCTCAACTAAGGACTCGTGGGTACCGGTATCAAGCCATGTAAATCCCTGTCCTAAGAGTGTTACGTCGAGCTCGCCGTTCTCAAGGTAGATTCTGTTAAGGTCTGTGATCTCAAGCTCGCCTCTTGCGGACGGTTTTAAGTTCTTCGCGTACTCAACAACGCGGTTGTCGTAGAAGTAAAGACCTGTTACGCAGTAATTGGACTTCGGCTTCTCCGGCTTCTCCTCGATGGAGATCGCTTTTCCTGTCTCGTCGAACTCAACGATACCGAAACGCTCCGGATCGTCTACATAGTAACCGAATACAGTTGCTCCTTTTTCTTTCTCAGCTGCCGCGCGGAGGCGCTTCTTTAAGCCCTGACCGTGGAAGATGTTGTCTCCTAAGATCATTGCAACGGAGTCTCCGTCGATGAACTTTTCACCGATGATGAACGCCTGGGCAAGTCCGTCCGGGCTCGGCTGTACCGCGTAGGATAAGTTTACGCCGAACTGCTTTCCGTCGCCTAATAACGCCTCAAATCTCGGGGTATCGTCCGGTGTGGAGATGATGAGGATATCTCTGATTCCTGCGTTCATCAGTACGGACAACGGATAATAGATCATTGGTTTATCATAAATTGGTAAAAGCTGTTTGGAAGTTACCTTCGTAAGCGGATACAGTCTTGTGCCGCTTCCGCCGGCAAGTATGATTCCTTTCATATGCTCTCCTTTTCTCATCTGTTTTTGGGCACACTACGCCCTATACTGGGGTCATTATAACATAACAAGCTTATATTTTAAAGGTACTTCCTCTTATAAATCTCTTAAAAAATGCGAAGATTTTTGTAGATTTTTTATAATTTCTCCGTTTTTTATGTCTTACATATGTCGTTCCCTGTTCTCTTTTTTTAAATCATCCCTTTTCCTTCTGCCATGTTCTTAACTGATCATATAGCTTGTCATGCGTTTTCCTTCACTATCCTGTTCCTGACCATTCTTATGGATTCTTTCCTTTTAAGAAAATTCGTTCAATTCATACTCCGATTATTCACTTAAAAACTGTAACTTTTCCCAATTGAAAATCTTATAAAAATATGTTAGAACCTATATTATATTTTTTCTGG
>CAVIYT010000120.1:0-23117 GCA_963646925.1 Paludibacteraceae bacterium | reverse complement strand
GCTGTGGACAGTGAATGGCGCTCTCTATGTCACACAACAAACTTGGGCTTTCGCTCCTCTGTACGGCACTCGTCTCTTCGATGCTCTCCGGTGAAACTCACCGTCTGGACTTACTATAACGGCGACCAGCTCGCTGTCTTCAACTCTCTCGTAGATGAATTCAACAGGACCGTCGGTCAGGAACAGAATATCTCCATCGAAAGCTACAGCCAGGGCAGCGTTACCGATCTGGAAACGAACCTTATGGCTGCCGCGGAACAGAAGGTCGGCGCCTCAGACCTGCCGAATATTTTCTCCGGATATGTGGATACCGCCTATTCTTTAGATGAAATGGGTCTTCTCACGGACCTCAGCGGATATTTGAGCGATGAAGAGCGGGATGCCTATATCGATGGATATTTAAATGAAGGAAACTTTTCCGGCGACGGCACCTTTAAGCTTTTCCCGATCGTAAAATCAACGGAACTTCTGTTCTTAAACGAGACGGACTGGGAACCATTTGCCGAGGCCACCGGCGCGACTTATGACAACCTTTCGACCATCGAGGGGCTGATCTCCACCGCGAAGCTCTACTACAACTGGACCGATGCCCAGACAGAAACGCCGGATGACGGACGCGCACTCTTCGGCCGGGATGCCATGGCAAACTACCTTCTTGTGGGCGCAAAACAGCTCGGAACCACGATCTTTGATGTCAAAGACGGAAAAATGACCCTGAATTTCGATAAGCAGACGGTCCGCAGCGATGACATTAAGACCGGAAACCTCATCGCCTATCAGGGTTCCTCCTCCAGCGCTTCCTTCTTCCCGACACAGGTCAGCACCAGCGACTCTGAGACCCATGAGATCCAGCTGAAAGTCCTTCCGGCACCGAAATTCAGGGACGGCGCGGATGTGGCTGTCCAGCAGGGCGCGGGAATGGCTGTCACAAAGGGAACCGATGAGCAGACGAACGCCGCTGTGACCTTCTTAAAGTGGATCACCCAGCCGGAACACAATATCAAGTTCTCCGTGGATTCCGGCTACATGCCTGTGACAAAATACGCCAGCAATATCGACCACATCGAGGAGAGCGGACTTTCCGTCAGCGACTCCATCCGGGATATCCTGACTGTCTCCCTCGACACGGTATAAAGAGTCCAGGACAGGTGCTTCAGGTTGCCAGGGAGGAATCCTGTCTCCATGATATCGAGCGTCTGACTGTCTTTAAAGCTTCTCAGGCATTTGAATGGCTGAAAAAGGACGGCCGCATCCGGGGAGATGAGCTTCTCTTCTTAAACTCCATCTCCAGTCAGTACCTGACCGAGGAGGAAAGTCAGGAATTCATTGCCCGCTATTCCAATCTTCAGGATCAGATCGTCGTTGAGGTTACAGAGAGTGAAAACCTGGATGATGAGATTCTTGAGAAGAAGCGGAACTTCCCGGGATTTAAGGGCATCTTCGCCCTAGATGACTACGGAAGCGGATACAGCAACGAGAAGACACTGTTAAGCCTGTCTCCTCACTATATCAAGCTGGATATCTCGATCATCCACAGCATCGATACGGATATCAGCAAGCAGCAGCTCGCTTCCTATATTATCTCCTACGCCCATCTCCACGATATCCAGATCATCGCGGAGGGACTGGAGATGCCGGCGGAACTCTTAAAGGTTCTGGAGTTCGGAGCTGATTTGCTCCAGGGATACTATCTGGAGCGCCCTGCGCTTATTCCGGGCGTGATCAATCCGGATGCCTTAACATGATCAGGGAGTTCCATGAGAGCCGTAAAACGGCCGGAAAGAACTGAGGATCTCGGTATATATTTTGACAGGCCTTATATATAGGTTTATTAACGGCAGGTGACCGCGTTTTTCGCGCATGGTCACCTGCCATTTTTGCTGCTGTTTTCTGCTGCTGTTCTCTGCGTGGGAATTTTCCAGGGCACATTTTATCCCGTGGTGCACAGCCGCTGTCCGCGGTCTCCGTCCGGTTTCGCATCTTCGTCCACTGCCCTGTCGCCCCGGAGTCACATGTATTTTTCCGTTCTTTCTCTCATATGATAAATACAAATATTCCTCTCGAAAAGGATCCGCTCTATGAGTTCAAAAACAAAGATCATCGTCCTCAAAATGAAGGAGATCATCTACACCGCTCTCTTTATCGGCTTCGCCATCGTCCTTGTCATGCTCTTTCTCTTTATGTTCCGCCCGAAGAAGGACAACATCTCCCAGGGAACCGCTGACCAGGCATCCGAGAACGCCTCATCGGCCGCTCCCGCCTCTGTTACATATGTTCCGGGACTTTATTCATCTCCCATCGTCCTAGGCAGCGAGAACGTCAATGTGGAGGTCGCGGTGGACCGCACAGGGATCCGCTCCGTGGCGCTTGTTCCTTTAAGCGATTCCGTGGAGACCATGTATCCTCTGATGGCACCAGCCATGGATTCCATCGCGGCACAAATCCTGGAAAGCCAGAGTCTCGAGGGACTGGAATACCCGGCGGGGTCCCAGTATACCTCTATGGCGCTGGTATCAGCGGTGCGGACAGCGCTCTCCAAAGCAGCAGAATAGAAATTACAATTTTTTTAATACCCTACTTGACAAATCGCTTTTCCTCCTGTATACTCTTCACCATAGTAACAATTTACCACGCTAAACCAAAATCTTATTAACACAATAAAACATTCAGCATACAAGGAGGAACCAATCCATGAAGAAATTCAATCAGCTTCTCATCTTAGGTACAACACTTTTATTATCCGCTGCGGCACTTACCGGATGCTCCGGTTCCTCCGCGCTGGGCGCTACAGCAGCACAGACCACTGCTGAAGAGACGACAACTCCTCAGACAGACGCAGGACTGATCGCGTCTGAGACCACCGGCTCCAACAACCGTCTGAACGACATCTTAGAGCGCGGCTACATCGAGATCGCCACCGAGCCGTATTTCGCTCCGAACGAGTTCATCGATCCTACAAAGAGCGGTGAGGACGCCTACACTGGTTCCGATATCGAGCTTGCAAAGTACATCGGCGAGTCCCTCGGCGTTGAGGTCCGTTTAAAACCGATGGATTTCACAAGTGTTCTCGGAAGCATCACTTCCGGCAAATACGACCTTGCGATCTCCGCTTTAGCCTACACACCGGCAAGAGCTGAGACCATGAACCTCTCAAAAGGTTACTACTTCGGAAGCGAAGATCCGCAGACCGCTTACGGCATCCTGGTTCGCAAAGAGGACGTTGACAGCATCAAATCCTTCGATGACCTCGCAGACAAGGTAGTCGTTGCTCAGAACGGTTCCATCCAGGAACAGTTCGTACAGGAACAGATCCCGGCTTACAAAAAATACAACCGTGTTTCTTCCACAAACGACGGTTTCCTGATGGTCGAGACAGGTAAAGGCGATGTGATGGTCGCACACCTCAGAATGGCAAGATTATATCTGGAATCCAACCCTGAAAGCAACCTTGTGATCGTTCCGAACCTTTACTTCCAGGTTGATCCGGAGACACAGGGAACAAGAATCGGTATCCCGAAAGGTGAGGACGCCCTCACAGACAGAATCAACGAGATCATCGACGAAGTCGTTGAGAAAGATCTCTACAATCAGTGGTACGACGAGTATACGGAGTACGCAAAGAGCCTTGGCATTATCGAATAATTCGATCCTTTGATATAACCCCGCGGCCGCGGTCAGGCCGCACCCCTTCACCGGTACCTTCCCCGGGTGCCGGAAGTCATGGTCATGGGAAGTTCCCCCAGAATATCCCATGACAGAAAAAGACGGTCCGCTAATTACCTGGCGGGTCGTCTTTTTTGTTTATTTATTCATTTATCCAACCTTAGTCTCTATATAAGATCTGATATTCCAGGCACCATCAGCGCCTCTTCTTCCTGCTTCTTTGTTTTCCTTATACTTCCCAATCAGAATCAAGGAAACCTTCCCCGTAGACCTCCTGGGCCTCGGAGACGATCATGAACGCTCTTGGGTCAATGTCATAAACGATCTTTTTTGCACGGTAGAACTGCTTTCTGTCCAGCACGCAGATCACTGTCTTTCCTTCCTCTCTCCGATAGGCTCCTTCGCTCTTTAAAAACGTACAGCCGCGCTCTAATTCATCCATCAGTGCATCGGCAATCTCTTTTGGTTTTACCGTAATCACCGTGATCATGGTACTCTTATTCATACCATAAAGAATCACATCGATCACATAGGTTCCTACCACCATGTTGATCAGACCGTAAAGACCTGATTCGATATTCCGGAACACTGCCATGGACATTAAGATGATCACAAGGTCTGTAGCCATGACCGCCTTTCCGGTCTGCATGTGCGGACGGTACTTCTGCAAAAGCTTTGCAGCGATATCTCCGCCCCCCGTAGTGGAGCCCCGCATAAATACAATTGCAAGGCTGGCTCCCACAAGCACTCCGCCGAAAAGGCAGGATACCATTTTATCTCCCGCATATACCGGAAAATATGGTGTCACAATACCGTCCAGGATCACGGTCATGATTGCCACAGTCTTTAATGTCTTGATCGTCTTTTCCTTTCCCAGATAGATCCAGGACGCGATCAGAAGCGGAATATTGATCACGAATGTCAGCGTACCGATCGGCAGGCTCGTCAGACGGTTCAGGAGGATCGCAAGACCGCTGGCACCTCCCGGTGCAATATCGATGTTGTTGATAAAGCAGTGAAGCGCAACGGCCTGAATAAAACCGCTGACCGCATCCGCCATGAGATCAAGAGCAAGATCTTTTCCATGCATCTTTGCCATAGGATTCCCCCTTATCATTGAGAGCTTTGCAGCTATGCAGAGATATTTTTCCGGCATTCCCCTGTGCCGGAATTCATCCGTTCAGTATCTCCGCCTATGCGGTCAACATCACTTAATCTCTATATAATTCTTCAAACAATTCCACCGGAACATACGCCTTCACATGGATCCCGTCATCCTGATACTCCTCAGAAAGCAGCTGACCGCTCTTCCGGATCGTCTGGATCCGTCCGGCATCCTTGTAGGCGAATACCTTCTCGAAGTAGATCCTGCGGTTTCTTAAGATCACGGCAAACAGATCGAGCAGTTCCCCGATGCCCTCTCCGGTCTTCGCCGATAATTTTACCTTGTAATCCGCGGACATATCCCGGCATGCGGTGTCCGCATCCGGGCGGTCCACCTTGTTAAATACCGTGATGATCTCCTTGTCTTTGATATCCAGACGGCGCAGGGTCTCATAGACCACATGCATCTGCATATCCATCTGCGGGTTCGAGCAGTCCACCACATGGAGGATCACATCGCAGTAACGCGCCTCCTCCAGAGTACTCTTAAAGGCCTCCACCAGGTGATGCGGAAGCTTTCTGATAAATCCTACCGTATCCGTCAGAAGGACTTTCTCCCCGCCCGGAAGCGTCAGTGCCCTCGTTGTCGGATCCAGGGTCGCGAAGAGTTTGTCCTCCGCCAGGATCCCGGCACCTGTGAGCTTATTTAAGAGCGTGGATTTTCCGGCGTTCGTGTATCCCACAATGGCCGCCGTCAGCGTCCCGCTCTGTTCTCTCTGTTTCCGCACCACGTCCCTGTGGCGCTCCACATCCTGGAGTTCCGTCTTTAACTGGCTGATCCGCTCGTGGATCCGTCTTCTGTCCACCTCAAGCTTCGTCTCACCAGGTCCTCTCGTTCCGATTCCGCCGCCGAGTCTCGACAGGGAATTTCTGAGACCTACAAGGCGGACAGCGCGGTATCTTAACTGCGCAAGCTCCACCTGGATCTTTCCTTCCCTTGTCTTTGCGCGGGCAGCGAAGATATCGAGGATGATCATGGTCCGGTCCATAACCTTCGTGTCCAGAGCGTCCTCCAAGTTTTTAAGCTGCGCCGGGGAGAGCTCATCGTCGCAGACAACACCTGTGGCTCCCGTCTCCCAGACCATCTCCTTTAATTCCTGGATCTTTCCCTTTCCGAGGTATGTTCCCGGATGGATATTTTCCCGGTTCTGGATCACGATTCCCACGGTCTCCGCGCCGGCTGTCTTTACAAGTTCCCGAAGCTCCTCCACGGACTCTTCCGTGTCATCGGAGGCATTCGTGCTGGCAGCAAACAGGATGACCCGCTCCTGCTGCTCGCCGATCTCTATCAATTCTGCCATTCTATCTCCTTAAATATCCGCAAAAAAGCACTTCTGCCCTCTGCGGCAGATGTTCTGTCTTTACAGGCTCATCCTGCCAGCCCATGTTTATTACAATCAGCACAGTAGGTACACTCCCGGCTGAAGTACTATCGTTCTGCTCTATCTGGTTACAAGAAACGCGATCTCATGATCAGCTTTTTCATCATTTCCATACTGTTCCTCATAGCTTCTGAACAGCTCCAGCGCCTTCTCATACTGGCCCAGGTACTCATAACACACCGCCTGGTTGAAAGCGATCTCCTCTTTCGCCCGGTCATCCGAGAGGGCAAGTCCCGCCTCCGCATGCTGCAGCGCTTCCTCGTAATTGCCCTTTTCCATCGCCGCCATCATCCAGCGGTTGTAGACCTCCGTGCTGGAAAAGCCCTCATCCACGAGAGTCTGGTAGATCTCATCCGCCTTCGTTTCATCGCCCGCTGTCATATAGGCGGCTCCCAGGGCTTCCATCGCCTCGGCGTAACCGGCTGCCTCGTGCTTTGCGTCCGCGCTCTTTCCCGACTCCAGACGGTTCCTGGCGCCGTCCGCGTCGCCGGAATTCGCGAGACTCACCGCGCCGAGATAGTAATACTCCGCTCTCGGCTTATCCACCTTCGCGAGGGTATCGTAAGTATACGCCGCGGCACCGTAGTCCCCCAGCATAAATTCTGCCTCACCGCGGTATTTTAATACATCGATCTCAAAAGCGGACACCCGCTTTGTCTGCTCGATCAGGCTGTCAAATTCCGCAACAGCGCCCTCGTAATCACCGCTCTCCATGAGCGCAATGCCGTTCGCTTTGCCCTCCTTCATCTCACTGGTCACATGGCTGCAGCCGGTGAGAAGGAAAAGCATGCCGGACAGAAGGAACGCTGATGCAATGCTCTTTTTAATTTTACTTATTTTCCTCGTTTTTATATATTGTTTATGCATTTTAAATTTCACGTTTTATTTCGTTTCTTTATGCGTTTTGTGAAGTCTTTTCATGAACCTTATTTTCAACTTCAGCACACTCTGGCATTGGGAACTCTTTCCCTTTTCTCCACATTTTACGCGCGTGTCGTGCTTCCAAATCCACCATTTCTCACTTCATCGACATCGTCATCCACCGTGATGCCGTACTCCACAAAGATTCCCTGGGAGAAACCGGTTCCGGCTTCCACTTCCACGGTCTTTCCCTCGCGGCTGTCGTTTGTGAGTTTCACCTGGATATGTCCCTCGTTGTCGGATCCGTAATAGTCGCTGTCGATGATTCCTACGGTATTGTTTAACTGAAGGCGGAACTTAAATCCAAGTCCGCTTCTCGGATAGAGTTTTAATACCCAGCCGTCGTCGATCCGCGCGCGGATTCCTGTGAGGATCTTTGTGATCTCACCCGGTTTCAGTGTGAACGCTGCCGGAGCGAAGAAATCATATCCGGCGGAGCCTGCTGTGGCGCGCTTCGGAAGTTTGATTCCGTCGTAGATCTCCTTAATTACTTCTTCTGTATCCTGCGGGTGTTCCCCCTGCCAGTCTTTTTTAAACTGCTCAAAGCTTACTTTTTCAAATTTCGCGATTCTCTGCATGTTGTCTCCTCTTAAATTTCATTCCACTGCCCGCTGCTTTTTCGTCTCTTCTGTCTCTCTAAAAAAGCATACATCCTAAATATTTTCGTCTATCGGACCGCCCGGGCGTCTCCCACTACTATACCAAGACCCCGCCCCCTTTTCAAGCGTTTCAGACAGAAAATCCGGCAGTGTGTCCACTGCCCACAGTACATCCTGCCGGATAATTCCGTCTCTCACGTACACCTCTATGTATTTTTAGAAAATATAAGATATCATCTCCATCCCGAAAATAATCACATACAGAATAAATCCAGGATTCAGATACACATACTTCTTATACGGTGTCGGCCACCCATTCTGCCGTCCCATCTGCCACCAGTACCGGCGTCCGTCCCGGAAGAAAAAGTAAATTCCGGCCGCGATGAGAAGCAGGATCAGAATAAAGCTCGCCACAGAAAATACCGCAGCGATCGCATTCATCCCAAGCGCGTTCAACCCATTTTCCACCAGCACCAGCATCATGGAGAATGAATTCACCGCCATGTGGAGCAGCACATTGTAAAAGATCCGGTTCGTCCGCACCGCCACATATCCCAGAATCAGCCCGATCACCACCGCGTACAGGCACTGGTTCAAATTCCCGTGCATCAGTCCAAACATGACCGCGCAGAACACCACCGCCGTCCGGTCCCCGAACCGTCTCGCCTTCTTTAAGAGAACTCCCCGGAAGAGAAACTCCTCCATAAACGGAGCGATCAGGCAGGTGTAGATCACCATTCCAGGCGTCAGCTCATCCAGAGCGTCCATCACCGGGTTCATATCCGTTGCCGGGACTCCCGTAAACATGGAGAAAAACACATCCAGGAACACTCCCATGAAATTAAAGATGTATCCCATTCCCAGACACATAAAAAGTGCCGACATCCAGACCTCCGCCGGAAGTGTGTGCGCCGGTCTTCTGTCCGTCTTAAGAACATATGTCATCGGAACCACCAGAAGAAACGGAATTCCAATACAGAAGACATACCGCACCAGATATCCCGTCCACGGGGAATCAAAAAGCCCGGAAAGCAGACGCGCTCCGCCGCTTCCCAGGCCATGGATCCGGTGCCATACCAGGCCATAGAAAGCGCTGCCCAGGTACTGGAACCCCGAGCAGACGCATATGGCAAGGCATAAAATTGTAAACGTGATCAGAAAATCTCTTCGTTTATGCACCATATTCTTCCTTCATAATCTCACTGCTTCTCGCGATGAACTTTGTCATACGCTCCGGAGAGAGACTTCCGTGAGCAAGTTTCGCAAGGTCATAGAGCTGTTCGCAGAGCATCGGTGTCTTCTCGCCGTCCTTGTTGTTTAAAACATACTTTACAAGACCGTTGTTCGCGTTAAGGACCAGTGTCTCCTCCGCCGGGAACATGTCGGAACCGCCGCCGTACATGCTGTACATCTTCATCATATCCTGCATTCTGCGGCTCTCCTCGGAAACAGTGATCATGGAAGCGAGTCCTTCATTTTTCAGCTTCTCGACCTTTACATTTAACTTATCGTTTCCGATGGCTTTCTTGAAGACTTCCGCAAGAGTCTCAGCGTCCTTCTTCTCCTGCTCCTTTGCGGCCTCATCGGTCTCCTCGGTATCCTTAAATGTCTCGTTGACATCCGCGTCGATGCGCAGGAACTTTAAACCCTCATTCTTCTGCTCTACATGCTGCATGAACGGGGAATCGATCGGATTCGGAAGGATCACAGCGTCGATTCCTGCTTCCTTGAACATGTTGATGTACTGGCTTTGCTCTTTCTCGTCCGTTACATAGAAGATCTTGTTCTCGTGTTTCTCCTTGTTCTCCTCTAAGCAGTCAGCGAGAGTCAGGTACTTGCCCTCTAAGTTCTTATAGAGGATATAATCCTTCATCTTCTCATCGAACTTCTCATCCTTTAAGCAGCCGAATTTGATGAACGGGTTGATATCATCCCAGTATTTCTCATAGTTCTCACGGTCGGTCTTGCACATACCGGAGAGCTTGTCCGCAACTTTCTTTGTGATATAATCGGAGATCTTCTTTACGAAGCCATCGTTCTGGAGAGCGCTTCTGGATACGTTAAGCGGAAGATCCGGGCAGTCGATCACGCCTTTTAATAACATCAGGAATTCCGGAATAACTTCCTTGATGTTGTCGGCGATGAATACCTGGTTGTTGTAGAGTTTGATCTTACCTTCGATGCTTTCGTACTCCATATTGATCTTCGGGAAGTAGAGAATACCTTTTAAGTTGAACGGATAGTCCATGTTCAGGTGGATCCAGAATAACGGTTCCTTGAAGTCCTGGAATACCTTGCGGTAGAACTCCTTGTACTCCTCGTCTGTGCACTCGTTCGGATGCTTGTTCCAGAGCGGGTTTGTATCGTTGACAGCCACCGGACGTCTCGCGATCTTATATTTTTCCTTCGCCGGGGAAACCTCAACAGTCTCCTTTGTTCCGTCCTCTTTTTCCTTCTCCTCGGTCTTTGCCGGCTCTACGATGGTCTCGATGATCGTATCTTTGTCGGTAAGCTCATCTTTTTCGATGGTATCATACTGCGGCTCTGCGGTCTCGTCGTTTAAATAGATCTCAACCGGCATGAATGCGCAGTACTTGTCGAGGATCTCTCTTGCGCGGTACTCGTTGGCGAACTCGGCACTGTCCTCATTTAAGTACAGGGTGATCACAGTTCCGTGACCTTCCTTTGTGCCCTCTTTCATGTCGAACTCAGTGCCGCCCTCGGATTCCCAGTGAACCGGCTTTGCGTCCTGTTTGTAGGATAAGGTGTCGATGGTCACCTTGTCCGCAACCATGAACGCGGAGTAGAAACCGAGACCAAAGTGACCGATGATCTGGTCCTCATTTGCTTTATCTTTATATTTGTTTAAGAAGTCCTGGGCGCCGGAGAAGGCGATCTGGTTGATATACTCGTCGACCTCATCCTCTGTCATTCCGAGACCGTTATCTTCGATCTTAATCGTCTTTTCCTTCGGGTTTACGGTAACCTGGACTTTATATTCCTCATCGTCCGGTGTCTCGTACTCACCCATCAGGGATAATTTCTTTAATTTTGTGATGGCATCGCAGCCGTTGCTGACTAACTCACGATAGAAGATATCGTGATCGGAATACAGCCATTTTTTGATGATCGGGAATATATTCTCACTGTTGATTGAAAGACTTCCACTCTTTGCCATGTTAAACCACTCCTTATTTCAATTCCCGCGGTGCGGGGAACATTCCTCATTCCGCCCACCGCCGTTTTTATTATCGTTTCTAGCAACTGATCCATCGTCCCAATATATGGACTTTTTAGTAATTGCCTTCTGTTTCTACAGTTACTTTTTAACAGCTGTTCTATTCAACATGACATATTTTAATACCAGGAAATCAAAATGTCAATAAAATTAGCACTCATTTTTGATGAGTGCTAATAAAATTTTTATAAACTTTTCTGCTTTTAGTTCTCACTCTCGATCGGAATAAACACCCGCGCCGTCTCCTCCGGCTCATGTTTCTTCCGCTCTTCCTTTGCAGCAGCCACAGCCATCTCGCAGAGAGCCATCTGGGAACCCACCGGCAGCTTTCCGCGGCGGTCCGGCTTCTCGTATGTTCCATCCGGCTGTAAAACATGGGCCTTTAAGTTGTCCTCAAGCTCCAGTTCCATGTACTTCTGGATTCGGTCTTTCAGCTCTTCCTTCAATACCGGGAACAGGATCTCCACACGGCGGTCTAAGTTTCTCGGCATCCAGTCGGCACTTCCCATGTAGATCTCTTCGCTTCCGTCGTTCTCGAAGATAAAGATCCGCGCGTGCTCTAAAAATTCTCCCACGATGGAGCGCACCTCGATGTTCTCGGAAAGTCCCGGGATTCCGGCTTTTAAGCAGCAGATTCCGCGGACCACCAGATGGATCTTTACGCCCGCGCAGGACGCCTCATATAAAGCCGCGATGATCTCCTTATCGCAGAGGGAGTTCATCTTTGCGATGATGGAGGCGGATTTTCCTTCTCTCGCGTACTTCGTCTCGCGCTCGATCAGGCGCAGGAACTTCGTCCGAAGCCACAGCGGCGCCACGGAGAGCATGTTCCAGTTCAACGGCTCCGAGTAACCGGAGAGCATGTTGAACACCGCCGTCGCGTCCTCACCGATAAGCGGATGGCAGGTCATGATTCCACAGTCTGTGTAGAGTTTCGCGGTGGAATCGTTGTAGTTTCCGGTTCCAAGGTGGACGTATCTGCGGATGCCGTCCTCCTCACGCCGTACCACAAGGGTAATCTTTGAGTGGGTCTTTAAGCCGACGAGGCCGTAGATTACATGGCATCCCGCCTTCTCAAGCTTCTTCGCCCAGATGATGTTGTTCTCCTCATCAAATCTCGCCTTTAATTCTACGAGTACGGATACCTGCTTTCCGTTCTCCGCCGCTGCCGCCAGGGCCGCGATGATCGGGGAATTTCCGCTGACACGGTAGAGCGTCTGCTTGATTGCAAGAACCTCCGGATCTCTCGCCGCACTTCTCACGAAATCCACCACAGGATCGAAGGTCTCGTAAGGATGCATCAGGAGAATATCGCCTTTCCGGATGTTCGTGAAGATATCGTCATCGTTCATCAGCGCCGGAACCGGCTGCGGTGTATATTTCGGTGTCTTTAAATGGTCGTATCCGTCGAGACCGTACATCTTCATCAGGACTGTCAGGTCCAGGGCGCCCGGGATCTCGAAGATATCCTCCTCGTTGACTTCCAGCTCCCGCTTTAAGATCTTAAGAAGTCTCTTATCCGCCTTGTCCTCGATCTCCAGACGGATGACCTCCCCCCACTGTCTGCGCTTTAACTGTTTCTCGATCTCCTCGAGAAGGTCCACAGCTTCCTCCTCGTCCAGGGAGAAATCGGCGTTTCTCATGATACGGAACGGGTGGGATGTCACGATATCGTAGTTTAAGAACAGCTGCTGCATGTTCCGCTCGATGACCTCCTCGAGGAAGATCACATTCCGTATCTCATTGTGGTTCTCATCGATGGTCACCGGGAGACTTATGATTCGCGGAAGCACCGCCGGAACCTGTACCATGGCAAATTCCAGCTCCTCGTCACCGTCTTTTTTCTTCAGCAGCGCTGCGATATTTAAGGATTTATTCCGCACAAGCGGGAACGGTCTCGAGGAGTCCACCGCCATCGGAGTAAGTACCGGGTAGACCTCTTCCTTAAAATACCGGTCCACAAACTCCCCCTGTTCCGGGGTCAGGTCCTCATGATTCTCAATCAGGTTCAGTCCCACATTCCGGAGTGCCGGAAGCAGGGAACGGTTGTAGGTATTGTACTGCTGGGTGACGAGTTCATGAGTGCGGACGCTGATCTTGTCCAGCTGTTCCTGGGCCGTCATTCCGGCGATATCCAGCTTTTTATATCCGGCATGGACCATGTCCTTCAAGGATGCCACACGGACCATGAAGAACTCGTCCAGGTTGGATGCCGTGATGCTCAAAAATTTTAACCGGTCAAACAGCGGGGTCGTCTTATCTCTCGCCTCTTCCAGAACACGGCAGTCAAACTCCAGCCAGCTCAGTTCTCGGTTTACATAATTCTTCGAATCCTGGAAGTACTCCGCTCCCTGTTCCTTTGTCTTTTTCATCTTCTGTGTATTTTCTTTTTTTGCCTCTTTTTTCATCTTTCTTTTCCGCCTCCCTGCGCGCGTTGTTTCCGGTCTGATGGCTTATACATATTTTTTATGGCGAAGCACCGGCCGGATTCCGAAGATCTCCTCAAAGAACGCCGCTTTCTGCTCAAAGGATACCGCCTCCAGGGTGATATCGCCGTGGTAATCCGTTGTGATGATCAGGTTCTGGTCCTTCACCGTCATCCGGCAGTCCGCAAGCTTTGCACCGTGTCCGCGGTCCATGGAATTTGCCAGACGTAAGATCGCCGTGAGCTTCGCGATCAGAAGCATGACCTCATTCTGTCCGCCGAAGCTGTCCGTCACCTCGTCCAGTTCCGTCTCCATCCGAACCATATTGTAATCGAAATCCCGGATGTTGTAGCGGACCACATTCGCGATGATCTCCCTCTCTAAGTGGGAGATTCCGATGATCTCCGTGGACATGATGATATTGTAGGCGCACTCGTTGGAGTTGCGGACGCTGATGAACTTTCCGCAGGCATGGATCAGCACCGCAATCTGTAAGAGTAGCCGTTCTCTCTGCCCCATTCCGTGATATCTCCGCATCGTGTCGAAGATCTGAAGCACATATTTCTCCACGGTCTCCGTGTGGCGGCTTAAGCACTGGTAGCGCTTTGCCATGGAGCGGGAGGCGCTGATAATGTCGTTGTCAAAATTATGGCGGAATTTTAAAAGTTTTTTATCGGCAGCGAATTCCGCCGCGATTCCGTCGCAGAGACGGATTCCAGGGATCCAGATCATCTCCGCCCCCGTCATCTCCAGGAACTTCTTGTAGATCACCGCGCACGGGAGAAGCAGGGACGCGTATTCCCGGTTGACCCCGAAATGCTCTTCCATCTGTGCCTCATTCATTGCGCTTAAGCGGGTGTAAAACTCTTCAAACTGTTCCCTCGTGATCCTTGAAAGGGGCTTTCCGCCGTCTTCATACCGGAACAGGTACAGAATATTTTCCCCGATTCCGATCAGATGCTTGATCTTCCGCTCTTTCAAATACATTTTTTTGTAGTTCTGGAGCTCGTTGTCCACCATCTCATCGATGAGTTCCCGGTACTGCTCCATCGTCGTGTCGACCTCTTCCAGAGTGCCGCGGATCCTCAAAACTCCCAACGGCAGGTTCTCTGTGGTCACCAGAAGATTTTTATCAAACAGGGATATCTGCATGCTGCCGAATCCCACATCCACAATGGCCGTTCCCTGCTGGATATTCTCATCAAACTCATCGTCGGAGACCGCGATGGCCTTGTATCCTAAGAACCGCTGTTCCGAGTTGCTGATGATCCGCACCTGGATCCCGGTGCGGACGCGGATCTGGTCTAAAACGATCCGGTTGTTCCTCGCTTCACGCATGGCGCTTGTGGCATAGGCGCGGTATTCCGTGACTTTATAAGACTTCATGATCCTCGCAAAATCCGCAAGCACATCACAGAGTTCCTCCACCATCTCATAGCTGATCTTTCCGTTATTGTAAGTATCTTTTCCCAGCGCGGTGACGTGGCGGATATGATCCAGTTTCCGTATCTTATTGCGGTTTGAGATCTCATAGATTCCCATCTCCACCTCAAAAGATCCCACATCGATGGCTGCAAATGTAAGGGCTGCCATGTTTCTTCCTCCTTGCTCTATGCGCGGATATGACCTGGTCCGTCCTGCGTCCGGCATACTCGTCCGCGTCAAATATCTGCTGATATAAGAATCGGTCCGGAATTTCCCGGACCGCAGTTCTTAATAATTACCTAAAATTCTCATGACGGAAGCTTCCGCCGCAATGCCGGTCAGCGCGTTTCTCACGCCCGCATCGCTTAAGTTTCCTTCGAAATCCACGAAGAACCGGTACTCGAAACTCTTTTCCGGGATCGGTCGGGATTCGATCATCATCATGTTGACATTGTTGAAAATGAAGTTTCCAAGGATGTTGTAAAGGGAACCGCTCTTATGCGCGATCTCGAAAGCCACGCTGATCTTTCCGGCGGTCTTTGCGTACACCGGCTCTTTTCCGAGGATCAGGAAACGGGTCGTATTTCCCTTGACGTTGTTGATCTCCTCCGCGATGGTCTCCATACCATAAAGTTCGCCCGCGGTACGGCTGGCAACAGCCGCCTGGGTCGGATCATTCTCCTCCATGACCTTCTTCGCAGCCACTGCCGTATTTACGACAGCGATCTGCTTCCACTCTTTGTGGGAAGAGAGGAAATCAGAGCTCTGGGCGAGAGCCTGGGCATGGGAATAAACGGTCTTGATATCGGATATCTTTGCCCCCGGAACGCCCAACAGCATGTGGGCAACCGGAACATAGACCTCGCCGACTATGTAATTCTTATACTTTAAGAGCAGGTCATAGTTGTTGATCACAAATCCCGCGGTGGAATTCTCGATCGGAAGGACCGCGTAATCAGCCCGTCCCTCTTCGACTTCCCGCATCGTGTCCTCGAACTCCGGCACATGGTAAAGGTCCGCGTCCTCACCAAAATACGCCTTCGCCGCAGCGTGGCTGTACGCGCCCTCTACGCCCTGGAAAACGATCTTCTTATTCTTCTTTTCGATCTTCTCCACTTCCGTAAATCCGGTCTCGATTCCCATTCCGTGGGCGGACAGCAGGCCATACTGGTATCTGCGGCTGACGGACATCAGCTGGGAGAAGATCTCCTTTACCGCCTCTTTGTTGAAATCGCTGTGGGCTAACTCCTGGACAGCCGCGATCTTCTGCGCCTCTCTCGCGGCGTCATAAACGGCTTTTCCCGTTCCGATCTTATATTCCGCAACATCTCCGCATACGGACATGCGCTCCTCAAACAGGCGGACGATTTCTTTGTCAATCACGTCCAGCTTGTCCCTGCACTCTTTTAAGTCAAGATTTTTCATGTATCTTATGCCTCTGCTTTCTGTCATTTCTCCGCCTGCATCTCTTTTAACATCCCGATCAGCACATTTCTTGTGTATGCGCCTGGATGTTTCCGGTCATCACCTTCCAGTTCTTTTACATAGAACGGTTTTCCGTAGTAGATCGTAATGTGGGACGGAGTGATAAACGGGAAGTGTTTTTCCAATACCTCCGCCGTTCCTGTCATCGCCACCGGGACTACCGGGCAGCCGGATTTCTCGGCGATTTTTAAGCTTCCCTCTTTAAACGGAAGAAGCTCCGTGATATCTTCGTTTGGATTTCTCGTTCCCTCCGGGAAGATCCAGACGGAAACGCCATTTTTTACTTTCTCGATTCCCTGAAGGATCGTCTTTAAACCCTCTTTGATGTTCTTTCTGTCTAAGAACAGACAGTTCGCGTTCACCATCCAGGTGCGTAAGATCGGGATCTTTTCCATCTCTTTCTTCGCAACAAAGCCAAGCAGGGTCGGAACTGTCGTATAACCGGCAAGAATATCAAAATAGCTTCTGTGGTTTCCCACATAGAGAACTGCCGTATCTTCCGGTATATTTTCCGCGCCCTTCACCGTCACGGTGACTCCCGCAAGCTTTAAAAGCAGGTTGAACACGGAGCGGACAACTTTTATCGTCTCGAGATCCCGCGCGTGAGGATCTTTCTTTCCAAGTGAAACCTGGGCCACGAGGAACGGATAGCTGAAGATCAGAAATCCAACCAGCACGACCAGGACAAGTAATAATCTTATCATAAGTAACAAACCTCCCTCATTTTTCACACACTTTAAAGAGTTACTGTATTGAGGTTCATAATTTATATTATATTAAATAAACCTCTTATTTGCAACTCAAATGCACATCGAATCCATCTAAAATCCACCTAAAATCAGTTTATAAAAAAATACGTTTTTCCGCGCCCGGACTGACTGAAAAGCTCCCTGTCAGATACTCAAAAAGCAGCCCTGTCCCAAACCAGAACGGCGCAAAGTCCAGGCGGATCAGTCCGTCCACGCTGAGCATCCTCCCCGTGTAGTCCCATGGACAGACGTCAAAGCTTTTTAATAGCGATCCCGTCATGTATTCCGCAAGAAAGATCAGCACCATGTCCAGAATCCCATGGCGGAAGATCCAGTCTTTTTTTGCGATTTCCCGATTTTCCCCGTCCGTGTTAAGCCACCGGTCCATGCCCCGTCCGATGGGATCTAACAGGACGCCCATTCCGTAGATCGGGAACATATAGATGGAAGTTCTTCCCATGAGTTTTAAATCTCCCGCTGCCAGGGATTCCGCGGACGTTAAAAGAATCTCCAGTCCCCAGCCCGTAAGCCCACAGATGAGGAAATTTTTCGCGTACTGTCTCAAACAGTCTGTTTTTTCGATTTCATGTCTTCGATTCTGTCGTTTCATGAAATCAGTATCTGCGATTCCCTGTGCGGATATGCAGCTGCGGACGCGGGGATTTTTTCCACATATTCTTAAGTTTTCTATCTCATGTTCCGGCTGGTTTTATGGATTCTGCCGCAGATGGATCCAGTTTTCTGCCGCTTTCTACACATACTGGTTTTTCTGGGTATCGTACTCATAGTCGATTCCCGCCAGCTTCTGATCCACCGTCTTCGGATCGATGCCCAGTGCTTTTCCAAGCTCTTCCATATTCGGATAAAAATCCCGAAGCTGGGTGTTGATGTAGCTTAAAAGCATGACCGGATCATTCGGAATATTTGCCATCTCATGTTCCCCCCTCTCTGCTTTACTTTCTGAATCCTCATGTGATATACTATAAACCAAATGTGAGATGAATGCAAACGAAAGGGGATTATAATATTATGAAACACCTTCTGATGCTTGGAACGGGAGGAACCATCGCCTGCAAGAGAGGAGAAAACGGCTTAACACCTCTTCTCACCGGCGATGAACTGCTGTCCTATGTGCCGGACGCGAAAAAATTCTGCGAGGTGGAGACGGTACAGGTCTTAAACATCGACAGCACAAATATGCACCCGAAGCACTGGCTGAAACTTGCCCAGGTTCTGGAGGAAAACTATGACGATTACGACGGCTTCGTGATCTGCCACGGCACCGATACAATGGCATACACTGCTGCCGCCATGTCCTATCTCGTCCAGCACTCCAGCAAACCTATCGTCATCACAGGTGCCCAGAAACCTATCGACCTGGATGTCACCGACGCGAGAACAAACCTTCTGGACAGCCTGCGCTTCGCCGCTTCCGAGCGTGCCCACGGCGTGACCATCGTGTTTGACGGAAAAGTTATCGCGGGAACCCGCGGAAAGAAAGAGCGCAGCAAGAGCTACAACGCCTTCTCCAGCATCAACTTCCCGTACCTCGCCGTGATCCAGGATGAGCATATTTTATTCTACATCGACGATAAATGGCAGGACCGCGAGAGCGTCCGCTTCTACCACGAGATGGACAGCCAGGTCAGCCTCTTAAAACTGATCCCGTCCATGGATTCCAGCCTGCTCGACTACATGGCGGAGCACTATGACGCGGTGGTCATCGAGTCCTTCGGCGTCGGCGGACTTCCGTCCTACGAGTCCGGTGATTTCTACAGCTCCATCGAAAAATGGATCTCCATGGGCAAGACCGTCGTCATGACCACCCAGGTCACCCAGGAAGGCAGCAACATGTCCGTCTACGAAGTCGGCCAGAAGATCAAAAACGCCTTCGGACTCATCGAGTCCTACGATATGACCCTGGAAGCCACCGTGACAAAACTCATGTGGATCCTGGGCCAGACGAAGGATCATGATAAGGTTCGGGAGATGTTCTATCAGACTATTAACCATGATATTTTGTGGAATACCGGAAGACGGTAACATACGATCAGCGAAAAGGCAGCCAGGTGATTTCTGGCTGCCTCTTATTATATTCAGAGAATATCTAACATTTTTCTACTATTGGGCAAGTATTATCCACAATTTCTTCACTTGATTTCCGGCTTTTTTCCAATCGCTCTTTTTCTTCCGAGAACCATTTTGCTGCGTCCCTGCAAAGTTCCAGAGTCTCACCCAGCACTGCATGATCATATAACATGTTCAATACCTGTTTTTACTCCGCATCCTCTTCCAATGTATACGGAGTAACCTGATATACATAGTAGTTCAGCCAGTTCGTATACAGCGTGTTCGCCATATTTCTCCACAGAAGCGGCGGAACGGAGAATGGGTCGTCGTGCTCGTAGTAGTGGACCGGAAGTGCCGGATTTAAGCCCTTATTGAGATCGCGGTGATACTCGTTGTTTAAGGTCATGCGGTCGTACTCCGGGTGGCCCTGGACGAAGATCTGGCTGCCGTCCTCATTCATAACAAGGAAAACACCGGCTTCGTCGGATTTCGCGAGAATTCGGAGTTCCGGATGTTTTAAAATATCCTCCTCGCGCACTTCCGTGTAGCGGGAATGCGGGCACTTGAAATAATCGTCAAAGCTTCTAAGAAGCGGAACACGCTTATCCAGCGCTTTCTGTGTATACACGCCGGAAAGTTTTTCTTTTCTCAAATGTTTCGGGATCCCGTAATGGTAGTAGAGTCCCGCCTGGGCGCCCCAACAGAGATGCATGGTGGATGTCACATGGGTCTTGCTCCACTCCATGATCTGGGTCAGTTCCTCCCAGTAATTGACCTCCTCAAACTCCATCAGTTCCACCGGAGCTCCCGTGATGATCATTCCGTCGAAATGTTTCTTTTTGATCTCCGGAAATGTCACATAGAACTTGTTTAAGTGGCTGGCGGATGTGTGGGTGGACTCATGGGTGGACATGGTCATGTAGGTACACTCTACCTGCAGCGGTGTGTTGGAGAGGGCTCTCAAAAGCTGGGTCTCCGTATCCTCCTTTAACGGCATGAGGTTTAAAATCAAAATTTCCAGAGGACGGATATCCTGGCTCTTCGCGCGGTCCTCGTCCATAATAAATACGTTTTCGCTCTCAAGGATCGCTCTTGCCGGCAATCCATTCTGTATCTTAATCGGCATTGTCTTCTTCTCCTATCATCTTCAGAAAATCCGCTTCGGAAAGGATCGGAATGCCAAGCTCTCTTGCCTTCTTATTCTTTGACGAATTGGATGTCACATCATTGTTGATCAGGTAACTTGTCTTCGCAGACACGGAACCGGCGGCTTTTCCGCCCAGGGATTCGATCTTCTCCTGAAGTTCCTTCCGGTTTGCGAAGTGCTCAACGGAGCCTGTGATCACAAAGGTCTTTCCTGCTAACGTCTGCTCTTCGTTCCGCACTTCATTTTCAACAGTCAGATCCACCAGCAGATGGTCTAACTGCTCATTGTTCTTATCATTCTTAAAGTAGCTCACCCACGCCTCGGCAAGGACACCGCCGATTCCATCGATGGCACAGAGTTCTTCCGCGTCCGCCTTCCGCATAGCGTCCAGATCAAAATCGAAGTAGCGGCAGATCACCTTCGCGTTTGCCAGACCGATTCCCGCGATTCCAAGGCCGAAGATCAGTCTCGGCAGTGTGGTGTGGGACGCGGTCTTCGCGGCGGCGATCAGGTTCTCATAGGACTTTTCCCCGAAACCTTCCATCGTCACGATAGCGTCGCGGTGGCGGTCCAGATGGAAAATATCATCGAATTCATGGATGAATCCAGCCGCGATGAACTTCTCGAGGGTCATCTCGGAGAGTCCGTCGATATTCAACGCGTCCCTGCTCACAAAGAGGTCAAAACTCTTGATCTTCTTTGCCTGGCAGTCCGGATTCGTGCAGTATAAGGACTTCACGTCGTTCACGCTGCGGATCTCCGTCTTTCCGCCGCAGACCGGGCATATCTTCGGGATGTCCCGGACACCGCTTCTTGTCAGGTTATCCGCGATCTGCGGGATGATCATGTTCGCCTTGTAGACCGTGATCCGGTCTCCGGCACCGAGGTCCAGACCTTCCATGATGCTGATGTTGTGGACGCTGGCGCGGCTCACCGTGGTTCCCTCCAACTCCACCGGCTCAAAGACGGCAACCGGGTTGATGAGTCCTGTTCTGGACGCGCTCCACTCGATATAGGAGAGCGTTGTCTTCTGGATCTCATCCGCCCATTTAAAGGCGATTGAATCTCTCGGGAATTTCGCGGTCCGTCCCAGGGACTGGCCGTAAGCGATATCATCATACAACAGCACGAGGCCATCGGACGGGATATCGTAGTGCTCGATCTTTTCCGCGAATCCGCGGACTGCCTCGGAAAGTGTCTCCGCGGTCACTTCCACGAATTCCACAGTCTCGAATCCAAGGCTGGAGAGCCATAAAAACTGCTCTTTTCTGGAATTTTTAAAGTCGACACCGTCCGCGCGGACCAGGGTGAACGCCATAAACCGGACATTTCTCGACGCTGTGATCTCACTGTTTAGCTGGCGGACGGAACCGCTACAGAGGTTTCTCGGGTTCTTATATTTCGCGTCCACGTCAGCGATGGAGTCGTTTAACTTCTCAAAATCCGAGTAACTGATCACCGCCTCGCCGCGGAGGATCAGCTGTCCCTTGTAGGGGATCGTTGTCGGGATATTGATAAATGTACGGGCATTCGGGGTGATGACCTCGCCGATCTCACCGTTTCCGCGGGTGACCGCCTTTGCGAGAACGCCGTCCTCGTAGGTCAGCACCACGGTAAGTCCGTCCATCTTCCAGGATAAGAGACCTCTCTGGCTTCCAAGCCACTCTCTCAGCTCGTCGACGCTTTTCGTCTTATTTAAGGAAAGCATCGGCCGTTCATGGCGCTCTTTCGGGAGTTCGCTTAAGACCTCATATCCGACTTTCTGGGTCGGACTTCCCGCGAACACGGTTCCCGTCTCCTGCTCCAGTTTCAGGAGTTCATCGTAAAGCCTGTCATATTCAAAGTTGCTCATGATCTCGCGGCTCTCCTGGTAGTAGGCCTTCGCGGCCTCGGAGAGAAGCGGGATCAGCTCCTTCATCCTCTTGATCTTGTCGTCCATATTTTATGCTCCTTGCGTTCCGGCGCGCCCGGTTTCCAGCTTTCCGGGGATGCCGGTCCTTTCTTTTCAGGCTTTCTTTCATTGTCCTGACGGACATTCTTCCATACTTTTCCGGTTCCATTCTTTTTCTCGAACGGTTTTCTCTCATTGTTCTTATCGAACGGCTTTCTGTCGTTCTTCTTTCCCTGATATCCGGAGTTTGCCGGCTTTCTTTCTCTCTTCGCCGGGTCCACAAGTTTTCCGACCTTTGCGGCCTCTCTCGCCGGAAGATTTGTGGAACCTTCCACCATCCGCATCAGGTCGCTCAGCTCTTTCTCTGTCAGTTCACGGTACTCCCCGCGCTTTAATGTGCCCAGCTGGAGGTTCATGATACGCACGCGCTTTAAATTCATCACATGATAATCCAGGGCGCGGCACATCCGGCGTATCTGGCGGTTCAATCCCTGGGTCAGGACGATATGGAAGGTATGGCTTCCGGTCTTCCAGGCGCGGCACGGCTTTGTCGTCACATCCAGGTCCTCGATCCGGACACCTTCGCACATCTGCTTTAAGAATTCTTCCGTCACCGGGTGGTTCACAGCCACCGCGTACTCTTTTTCGTGGGCATTTCCGCCCCGGAGGATCTTGTTGACGATATCTCCCTGGTTTGTCATGAGGAGAAGTCCCTCGGAGTCCTTATCGAGACGTCCCACCGGATAAATTCTCTGCGGGTAATTTAAAAACTCCACGATATTTTCCGCATGGTCCTTATCGGAGGTCGTGCAGACGATCCCTCTCGGCTTATTTACGATCAGAAATACCGGCTTCTCCTTCTCTCCCACCGGCTTTCCGTCACAGACCACCTTCTGCCCCGGACGGATCTGCATTCCCATAACAGCGGCCTCGCCATCCACGAGAACCTTTCCTTCC
>CAVIYT010000119.1:0-16640 GCA_963646925.1 Paludibacteraceae bacterium | reverse complement strand
TACCCTGGAACTGGAAGGCGACAGCAATGACTACTTCGGAAAGGGACTTTCCGGCGGCAAGCTGATCGTTTATCCGCCGTCCAATGTGAACTTCGTCCCGGAAGAAAATATCGTCATCGGAAACGTGGCTCTTTACGGGGCGACCTCCGGCAAGGCCTTTATCAACGGAGTGGCAGGTGAGCGCTTCTGCGTGAGAAACTCCGGAGCGAAGGCTGTCGTGGAAGGTGTCGGAGACCATGGATGCGAGTACATGACAGGCGGACGTGTCGTAATTCTCGGACCGGTGGGACGGAACTTCGCGGCGGGCATGAGCGGCGGCATCGTCTATGTGCTGGATGAAAAGAATGAATTTTATAAAAATCTGAATAAGGGCATGGTCACATACGGAGAAGTGACCGGAAAATATGAGGTCCAGGAGTTGAAAGAACTTCTGACAGAGCATGTGATGGCGACAAATTCCCCGAAAGGAAAGCAGATCCTCGACCATTTTTCCGAGTATCTGCCGAAATTTAAACGTGTGATCCCGAATGATTACCGGAAGATGATGAACCTGATCGTCCAGATGGAAGAAAAGGGACTCAGCAGTGAACAGGCGCAGATGGAAGCGTTCTACGCGGTATCTGCGGGCAGTAAATAGAGCAATCATCAGGAGGAAAAGATATGGGAAAACCAACGGGATTTCTGGAATATGCGCGTGCCGGACTGAAGGAGAGGACTCCCGAGGAACGGCTGAAGGATTTTGAAGATTTTCATGTGCCGCTCAGTGAGGCGGAGAGAAAAAGACAGGGGGGCCGCTGCATGGACTGCGGCGTGCCGTTCTGCCAGGCGGGGATCATGTTGAACGGCATGGTCTCCGGATGCCCGCTACACAACCTGATGCCGGAGTGGAACGACCTTTTGTATACAGGAAACTGGCAGCAGGCTTACAACCGGTTGAATAAGACGAACAACTTCCCAGAGTTTACATCGAGGGTATGTCCGGCGCCCTGTGAGGCGGCCTGCACCTGTGGGATGAACGGGGACCCAGTGACGATCCGCGATAACGAGCGGGCGGTCTGTGACCACGCCTGGGAAGCCGGGTATGTGGAAACGAAAACACCGGGTGTCCGCACAGGAAAAAAGATCGCCGTCGTGGGTTCCGGTCCGTCCGGGCTTGCCGCGGCGGACCAGCTCAACAAGCGCGGACATGAGGTGACCGTGTTTGAACGGGAGGACAGGATCGGCGGACTTTTGATGTACGGAATTCCGAATATGAAGCTCGATAAGAAGCTCATCGAGCGCCGGGTGGAACTCATGAAAAAGGAAGGCGTCCACTTTGTGACAGGAGCAGATGTGGGACATGGATTCCGGATCTCCAGGCTTCAGAAGGAATTTGACAGCGTGATCCTCTGCTGCGGGGCGGCGAAGGCGAGAGATATCGAGGTTCCGGGACGTGACGCGGCAGGCATCTATTTTGCCGTGGATTTCCTGAAATCGACGACGAAAAGTCTGATGAACTCCAATCTGGAGGACGGGGCTTATATTTCCGCGAAGGACAAACATGTCCTCGTCATCGGAGGCGGAGATACGGGAAATGACTGCGTGGGAACCTGCATGCGCCACGGCTGTGCCCAGATCCTGCAGCTGGAGATGATGCCGGAACCGCCGAAGAAGCGGACAGCGTCCAATTCATGGCCGGAGTACCCGAGGATCTTAAAGACGGATTACGGCCAGCAGGAAGCGAAGGCCGTGTTTGGGGCTGATCCGAGAGTCTACCAGACGACGGTGAAAGAGTTCTTGAAGGATGAGAATGGAAATCTCCGGGCGGCAGTCCTTGTAAAGCTGAAGCCGGAGAAGGATGAGGCGACGGGAAGAACGGTCATGGTTCCCGTGGAAGGAAGCGAGTGGGAGGTACAGGCGGAGCTTGTGCTGATCGCTGCCGGATTCCTCGGTGCGGAGAAGTACGCCGCGGAAGGTTTCGGCGCGGAGCTTGACGGGCGCCTTCGGGTAAAGACAGAAAATGACGGACACAGGACCCAGGTACCTGGAATCTACACGGCGGGCGATATGCGCCGGGGCCAGTCCCTGGTGGTATGGGCGATCCGGGAAGGAAGAAATGCCGCAAGAGAGGTCGATGAGGACTTGATGGGATATTCGAGTCTCGGGGCGGCGGAGTAAATGGTGAACCGGTCATGAAAGCGCTGGGCAGATGTGAAGTCTACTTCAGGGAAAGAAAAGCGTTTGTAGTGGTCAAGTGCAATAGGCTATAAAATTAAGAAAAGAGCATCTGTAGCAGCAATGTTTTTTGAGAAATTTCTTAAAACATTGGAGCGAGCAGATGCTCTTTTTCTTATATATATGTGCCGTTTCCAGCGCGCAGATTCAAAGGAATCTTGGTTGTTTCCTTATTTCTGGTCCATTCTCGCAAGAATACTTCTCGCAACAGAAAGTCCATTCGCGGATGCCTGCTGGAGTCCGCGGGTCACGGACGCGCCGTCACCGATGGCACGGAGACCGTGGATGTTAGTCTCGAAGTCCCTGTCGACAACGACTTTGTTGGAGTAGAATTTAACTTCCACGCCGTAAAGCAGTGTCTCATCGCTTGCGATACCCGGAGTTACCTTGTCCAGGGCCTTTAACATCTCCTTGATGTCGACCATGATGCGGTGCGGGAGAACTAAGGAGAGATCGCCCGGAACGGCATCCTTTAAAGTCGGGATGATGTTGTTTCTGCAGAGACGTTCCTCTGTGGTACGGCGGCCTCTCTGGAAATCACCGAAGGTCTGAACCAGGATCTTTCCGTCGCAGAGCATGTTGGAGAGCTGTGCGATGTGTTTGCCGTACTCGATCGGGGTCTTAAACGGTTTTGTGAAGTTCTTGGACACCAGGATCGCGAAGTTCGTGTTGTTTGTCTTATATTCTTTTGATTTGTAAGCGTGACCGTTTACGACAGCCAGGCCGTTTTCATAATATTCGGTAGCAACCTCGCCGGACGGGTTCGTACAGAATGTGCGGACCTTATCGTCGAAGGTCGGTGTGTAGTATACAAGCTTTGCCTCGTAGAGGTTCTTGTTGAGGAATTCCATGACCTCGTCGCGGACCTCGACGCGGACACCGATATCAACGGTTCCTACTTCCGTCTCGATTCCATGGTCATCACAGATATGGGAGAACCAATCGGAACCTTCACGGCCGATAGCGGAGACGATCTCGTCCGCATAGTATGTCTCGTCCTTATCGGTAATTACGCCCTTTGCGGCACCGTCCTCGATAATGATATCCTTGACCATGGTGTTGAATTCCATGTGGATGTTGTTGGCGATGAGGTGATCCTGTAAACGGGTGTAGATCTTATAACCTTCCTCTGTTCCGAGGTGGCGGATCGGGCACTCGATGAGTTTTAAGTTCGCGTTGATGGCTTTCTTACGGATCTTGCGGATCTCCTGCTGTTTGTCAACGCCGTATACGTTTGTATCCGCGCCAAACTGCAGATAGATATCGTCGGATTCCTTGATGAGCGCTGTTGCCTTATCGTATCCTAAGATCTCTGGCAGATTTCCGCCCACATCCGGGGAAAGGGAGAGTTTTCCGTCGGAGAAAGCTCCAGCGCCGGCAAAACCGGTGGTGATGGAACACGGCTTACAGCCAACGCACACCTTTGTTTTTCTCTTCGGACAGACACGCTTTTCGATCGGTCTTCCTTTTTCGATCATTAAAATATTTAATTCTGGTTTTTCCTTGATCAGTTCGTAAGCGCAGAAGATTCCGGACGGGCCTGCGCCGATGATGATCACATCAAAATGTTCTCCGGATTTCATATCACAAGTCTCCTTTCGGGTGAGCGAATACGGACACCCAGACAGAGAGCGTTCCTTGCACACCATTCTTTATCGTATCATAGTTCCCTGCGGCACGCAAGATAAGAGAGAGGGAAATCTGATCATTGATATTTTCGTCACAAAGTCACGAAAAAAAACATCATATCTCCCGGAAAACACCTCCCGGTCATTCATCAAAATCGATGAAAAATACTCATGGAACAGAAAAAGACGGAATTTTGCGGAATTGGGAAAGAATACCGGCGAATTTGTCTAAAAAATAACGTTAAACAAAAGATTATTAGGTAAAACGATCAAAATGCTTGATTTATTTAACAAGTGCGTGATAAAATCAACAATATGTTAAGAGATAAATTCAATAAGGCATAGAGGGGAAAATAAGTTACTGTGCACAGGCAGGAATTTTCTGAACCGAAAATCCTGTACAATACAGTAACGTAAACAGACATACCGGCATGAGCCGGTGTGATCGATGAAAAAAATTGCAAGAGGAGAGGATCATATGAGCAGATTGGAAATTATGTCCCCGACCCGCGCGCGGATCGTGATGGAAGGACTTTATAAAGATCTGGAACGAAGAATCGAGTCGAGCCCGCCTGGGCTCTGTCCTGTTGATATGGCCCGTGCGTTTCTGGAGCTCTGTCATGCGCAGACCTGCGGAAAGTGCGTGCCATGCCGGATCGGTCTTGGACAGTTAAACCAGCTGATCCGTGACGTACTGAACGGAAAAGCGACGATGGATACGCTGGATCTTATGGAGAAGACGGCGCTTTCGATTATGGATTCCGCTGACTGTGCCATCGGCTACGAGGCGGCGAACATGGTCTATAAGGGCCTCATCGGTTACCGGGATGACTATGTGGAGCACATCAAGAACGGACGATGTACCTGTACATACAACCAGCCGGTTCCCTGTGTCGCGATCTGCCCGGCCCATGTGGACATTCCTGGATATGTGGCACTTGTTGAGGAAGGCAGATACGCCGACGCGGTCCGCCTGATCCGGAAGGACAACCCGTTCCCGACGACCTGCGGCTTTATCTGTGAGCATCCGTGCGAGGCGAGATGCCGCCGGAACATGGTGGACGACGCGGTCAATATCAGAGGTCTGAAGCGCTTCGCGGCAGACTATGCCGGATTTGTGGAGCCGCCGGAATGTGCCCCGTCAACGGGAAAGAAGGTCGCTGTCCTCGGCGGAGGCCCTGGTGGTTTAAGCGCAGCTTACTACTTACAGCTCATGGGACATCAGACTACCGTATATGAGATGCTTCCGAAGCTCGGCGGCATGCTCCGCTACGGAATCCCGAACTACCGTCTCCCAAAGGAGCGGCTGGATGACGATATCAACGCGATTTTAAAGACAGGAGTGGAAGTAAAACAGGGCTTAAAGATCGGTGTGGACATTACGATCCAGGAACTTCGGGAACAGTATGACGCGGTCCTCATCACCATCGGTGCCAGCACGGATAAAAAGCTTGGTCTTCCGGGCGAGGACGCGGACGGCGTACTCTCCGCGGTACAGTTCCTTAGAAGTGTCGGAAAAGATGAGATCATCGACCTGACCGGAAAAGAGGTCGTTGTCATCGGCGGCGGAAACGTATCCATGGATGCGGTCCGCACGGCGAAGAGACTTGGCGCAAAGAAAGTCAGCATTTTATATAGAAGACGAAGAAACGATATGACGGCGCTGCCGGGTGAGATCGAGGGCGCGATTGCCGAAGGTATCGAGATCGTGACCTTAAAGGCCCCGGCGTCCCTGGATGTCGGCGAGGATCACAAGATCCACGGAATCTACGCGACTCCGCAGATGATCAGTTCCATCAAGGACGGACGCGCCAGCGTGAAGCCGACGGGCGAGCCGGATGTCTATATTCCGTGTGATGTCCTCATCAAGGCGATCGGACAGGATATCGAGTCCGGACACTTCGAGAAAGCCGGAATCCCGGTATCCCGCGGTAAGATCGTGACCTTAAAGAGCGGCGCATTTGAGAACATGCCTGGCGTCTTCGCGGGCGGTGACTGCTCCAGCGGTCCGGCATCTGTAATCAAAGCGATCGCGGCGGCGAAGGTCGTTGCGGCGAATATCGACGAGTACCTTGGCTACCACCACGAGATCACCAGCGGCGTGGAGATCCCGGAGGCGAGCCTGAAAGACAAGACCCCGTGCGGACGCGTGAACTTAACGGAACGTGATGCCTGCGAGCGCGTCTGTGATTTCAACGCAGTGGAGAACTGCATGACCGAGAAGGAGGCGAAGCAGGAAGCCGGACGGTGTCTGCGCTGTGACCATTTCGGATACGGAATCTTTAAAGGAGGCAGGAGTACATTATGGTAAATATTATCATCGACGGAAAACATATTTCGGCAGAGGAAAATATCACGATCATGGAAGCTGCTGAGAGAAACGGGATCCCGATTCCGAAGCTCTGTTATTTAAAGGGGATCAACGAGATCGCGGCCTGCAGAGTCTGCGTCGTGGAGCTGGAAGGAAAAGAGAAGTTAATCACTTCCTGCAACAATATCGTAAAAGACGGCATGGTGATCTATACCAACAGCCCGAAGGTAAGAAACCACAGAAGAAATACCGTACAGTTACTGTTATCCCAGCATGATAACCGGTGCGTTGTCTGTCCGAGAAACGGAAACTGCCAGTTGCAGAAGGTTGCCTACGATCTGAACATTCTGGATATCCCATTCAAGCAGGAGCCGGAATACCAGCCGTGGGACAAGAACTTTCCGTTGATCCGCAATTCCGCGAAGTGCATCAAGTGCATGCGCTGCGTCCAGGTCTGCGATAAGATCCAGGGACTGGGAATCTGGGATGTGGAAGGAACCGGTTCCAGAACGACTGTGAACGTTGCGGGACATAAGACGATCCAGGAAGCCGACTGTGCCCTCTGCGGCCAGTGTATCACTCACTGCCCGGTCGGCGCTCTTTCCGAGAGAGATGACACGGAGAAAGTCTGGGAGGCAATTGAAGATAGAGATAAGATCGTGGTGGCACAGGTTGCCCCGGCGGTCCGCACAGCTTGGGGCGAGGAGCTTGGACTTGCGGGCGAGGACGCGCCGGTCGGAAAGATCTTCGACGCCTTAAAGCGCATGGGCGTGAACTACGCCTTTGATACCGTATTTTCCGCGGATCTCACGATCATGGAGGAGAGCACGGAGTTTATCAGCCGGTTTACGAGCGGCGAGCTGAAGGACAGACCGATGTTTACATCCTGCTGTCCTGGCTGGGTGCGCTTCGCGAAGACCCAGTTCCCGTACATGGTGAACTACCTCTCCACAGCGAAGTCCCCGCAGCAGATGTTCGGCGCGGTGATGAAGACATATTTCGCGGAGAAGCTTGGCGTTTCCCAGGATCAGATCTTTACGCTCTCCATCATGCCATGCGTGGCAAAGAAAGGCGAGCGGGAGATGGATCTCTTCTACGGCGAGTATGCCGGACATGATGTGGACGCGGCCCTCACGACGAGAGAACTCGTAAAGATGATCCGCTCCGCCCATATCCGCCCGGATACATTGGTCGAGATTCCTGGCGACAGCCCGATGCACGCCGGAACCGGCGCGGGCGTGATCTTTGGAGCTACCGGCGGTGTCATGGAGGCGGCGCTCCGCACGGCGTACTTCACCTTAAAGGGCGAGAACCCGCCTGCAGACGCTTTCAAGGCGTTCCGCAGCGAAGGTTTCCAGGAGAACGCCGGAGTCCAGGAAGCGGAATTTACGATCGGTGACATCAAGCTCCGCACAGCGGCGGTCAGCGGTCTCGGAAATACGAGAAGACTCCTCCAGCAGATCGAGCGAGGCGAGGTTCACTACGACTTCGTGGAAGTCATGGCTTGCCCGGGCGGCTGCGTCGGCGGCGGCGGACAGCCGATCCACGACGGCGAGGAGCTGGCCTTCGCGAGAGGCAAGAAACTCTATGCCCTGGATAAGGAAGCGGATCTCCGCTACTCCCACGAGAATCCGGATATCAAGGAGATATACAGTGATTTCTTTGGAAAGCCGATGTCCCATAAGGCGCATATGTTATTGCATACGGAGCATTGGAAAAATAACTAATGGATACGTGTAAAGCGACACTTGAAATTATAAGGGATGGAAGATGGATCTCATGATCGCAGATCGTGAAGGAAGCTTGACTGATAGAAAAGTTTAGAAAGTCAGGCTTCCATTAGTAAGAAAAAGGGGGCTGTCACATTATCAATTGATGTGACAGCCCCCACTTTATACGGCGGTACGCCCGGCGGCTAGTCACCGCTTCCTATCTTACCTGACTTTGACCTGAAAATGCAGCATTTATTGACTGAGCAGCCAATCTATGAGATTTTCGGATTTGATGCCGTCATAGGAGGTATCAAGCCCCGGCTCAAGTGACAATACGATTTTTTCGTAGTTATCACGGATGTTTTGCAGCGGCGTAAGTTCCCGCCGGCGTACATCTTCACTCATCATGGACTCTGTCACCTGGATATATTTTTTCTCGTCAGCAGTTGTTGCGATGAAGTCTACCTCGGCGCTGCCGATCTTTCCAATCGCTACATCATACCCCCTGCGGAGTAATTCAAAGTAAACGACATTTTCAATGGTGTGACCACTATCACGATTACGGAATCCGAGCAGATAATTGCGAAGACCGATGTCAACGATATAGTACTTTCCCAGCGTACGAAGGTATGCTTTGCCCTTGATATCAAAACGCTTGATCTCATAGAAGAAGTAGCTCTCCAGAAGCGCGTTCACATATGCCTGCACGGTATGTGCGCTGGGAGCGCCTTTACGCTTGCCGTCTTCCAGGAGCCCTTCATTAATCAATGTGCTGCCTATGGAGGAAATGGAAACGCTGGAACCGATATTGTCGGCAAGGAACAGGATGATTTTACGCAGAAGCGTAGGATCGGTGATCTGCTTTTGCCCCCTGCGCTTTTCACGCTCCAAAATATCACGGATAACTACTGTGGAATAAATGCCGTCAAGAAGTGACAGTGCCTTTTCCTGATCCAAACCGACATCGGCGATGCCTGGCATTCCACCGAATCGCATATAGGCATCGAAGGCCTCACGCAGTTCATAACGTTCCCCATTTTTGTCAAATACCTGTCTGCGAAGCCCTCCGAGGGCACTTTGTGTTTCATGCACTTCAAAGCCGTGAAAATCAAGAAATTCACGGAATGAAAGCGGCAGCATTTTGATTTCTACACATCTCCCAGAGAGGTAGGTGGAATACTTCGAAGAAAGAAGGTAAGCATTTGAACCGGTAACATAGATGTCACAGTCAAAATCTACACGGAAGGCATTGACCGCATCCTCCCATGCTTCGATCCTCTGCAGCTCATCAAAGAAGAGATACATTCGCTTTCCGGGAACAATGCGTTCTTTTACATATCGATAAATATCGTCGACGCTCATTCTGCGAAAATCAAAGGATTCAAAATTCATTTCAATGATCTGTTCCGGCGGAATGCCGGTATCCTTCAAATGTTGAACCATCAGCTTTAACAGACTGGACTTTCCACACCGGCGAATACCGGTAATTACCTTGACCGGCTCTGTATCTTGAAAACCTATCAGTTTATTCAAGTAACTGTCGCGGCATCTGAGTTCATGAGAATCTATCATGTCTATCACCTCCTGTAGCTTTAGTATGGCATAAACATGAAAAATAATCAAGTAATTGCACTGTAATGCAAAAACTTTTTATATTCGACAATTTTTGCAAAGTTAACAAACAATAAAAATAAAGCCCTCTGGCTCCACGGATCGAGATAAAAAGTGAAGGCCAGGGGGCGTATATGCTTAAAACAGCAAAATGAACAAAGATTTAGTTAGACGAAGTTCCCCACTCCTGCAAGGCTTTCGCCACTTTCGCGTACTTTCTGTCCGGGATCGGCAGCACGGTTCCGTCGGTCAGGGTGACCTCGAAGCGGCGGATGGACTGGACGAAGAGCGGGTTTACCATGAAGCTGGCGTGGATCCGCAGGAAGGTGTCACTGTACTTTTTCTCAAGCTTTGAGAGAGATTCCGTGGAATCAAACTCGCCGTTTAAGGTGTGGAAGATCGTGTATGGGGAGCGGGGCGGGCGGCAGACTTCTTTTCCGCTGCCATGTGTCAGACAGAAGTGGTCTTTGAGGAAAATCATGTTTGTTCCAGTGCAGGATTAACGCAACTGCCCCTTGCGCTGGAGGTTTAAAGCTGATAAAATGTAGAAACTAGGGGACTTTGGAAAAAGGCCCCTTAAGTGCGTTACAGTTTTAGAGAAGTTTAGATTTCGCTTTGCCCGCGGCAGAAAATACATGGCGGACGGCGGAAATGTGCAAAGGAGATAAAAATGTTAATTATCGCAGGTCTCGGAAATCCGGGAAAGGAATATGAAAATACAAGACATAATGCAGGTTTTATGGTGATGGATGTCCTGGCGGAGAAGATCGGGGCGGATATTTCTGAGAAGAAGCATAAGGCGCTCTGCGGAAAAGGCGTTATCGGCGGGGAGAAGGTCATTCTCATGAAACCGCAGACATATATGAATTCCAGCGGGGAGAGTATCCGCGCGGCGGCAGATTATTATAAGGTAGATCCGGAAGATATCCTGATCGTGTACGACGATATCAGCCTTGCGCCGGGGCAGTTACGGATCCGTGCGAAGGGAAGCGCGGGCGGACATAATGGTATTAAGAGTATTATCGCGCACCTTGGAACACAGGAGTTTCTGCGTGTGAAGGTCGGTGTCGGTGAGAAGCCGGCGAGAATGGACCTTGCGGACTATGTGCTGGGTCACTTTTCTAAGGAAGAGCAGGCGACGATGGATGATGCTGTGAAGGAAGCGGCGGATGCGGTTTGCGAGATCGTGAATGTGGGAATTGCGCAGGCGATGAATGACCACAACAGAAAGAAAGAGGAGAAGTAGAATCTGGCAGGGAAAATTCTATGTAGATTACCTGGAAAGATTATACTTTTAAATTTGTAATATTTGATATAATTAGAATTATTTTAAAAATTTCTGCAATTAGAATATTTAAGAGCAGATATAAATAAAACAGGAGGAACCATGGCTGAAGTTTTTGCAAATCCGCTCGTAGATCTGGCGGAGTATACCGATATGAAGCAGGATATGGACAAGGGAAAAGGTCCGGTCCAGGTCAGCGGCGTGACGGATTCCCAGAAAGTCCATGTGATGCATGAACTCTCAAAGGACAATCCGTGGCGGCTCGTTGTGACCTACGATGATACCCGCGCGAAAGAGATCTTCGATGATTTCAGCTATTTTGAACCGAATACATGGCTGTACCCGGCGAGGGACCTTCTGTTTTACAGCTCGGATATCCACGGAAATCTCTTAACAAGACAGAGAATGCAGGTCTTTAAGCACCTTTTGGAGGACGAAGGCGGCGTTGTTGTGACGACGGTGGACGGTCTCATGGACCATCTTCTTCCGCTTTCCATGATCAAGGAGAGCTGCTTAAATATCATGGCGGGGCAGACTCTTGATATCGAGGAGATCAAGATGCAGCTCACGAACATGGGCTACGAGCGCATGGGACAGGTTGACGGAATGGGGCAGTTCTCTGTCCGCGGAGGAATCCTGGATGTGTTCCCGCTGACGGAGGAGGTCCCGGTGCGAATCGAACTCTGGGGCGATGAGGTGGATTCCATCCGTTCCTTCGATGCCGAGAGCCAGCGGTCCATCCAGCAGATGGATGAGGTGACGATCTACCCGGCGGCGGAGCTGATCCTAACGAAGGAACATATCGAAGAGGGAATCCTGCGCCTGGAAGTCGATGAGAAAAAGCAGGAAAAAGCGTTTCGGGATCAGAAAAAACCGGAAGAGGCACAGCGGATCCGGCGGGCGGTCGGGGAGTTTGTGGAATCACTGAAAGAGGGATTCGATGTACAGACGCTGGATGCGTATATCAGGTACTTTTGTAAGGATACGGTTTCGTTTCTCGACTATATGAAGGAAGTCGGGGAGAAAGCGGTTATTGTATCTTCTGCGTCAGAGATGAGAAAAGAGGCGGAGGAGAGTGATTTTGGAATTGAGGCTGGGGATACAGGAAAGAAGATAGCAAACGAAAATCAGGGAGTTGTTGAGGCAGCTAGGTCGGGAAAAGCAGAAAAGAAAACGACAAAGGCAACAGGAAAAACAGCCGGAAAGAAAAACGATCCTGGTCTCGCCCTGATCTTAGATGAGCCCCAGCGAATGAAGGAAAAAGCGGAGACTGTGGAGACTGAGTTCCGCGAGAGCATGTCCCACCGCCTGGAACAGGGCTATATCTTGCCGGGACAGGCGAACCTCTTATTCTCCTCAAAGACGGTGCTGGCAGACTCCCACACGCCACACTCGATCTTCGTGACAGGTTTAGACCAGCGTCTTCCGGGAATGACCGTGAAGGCGAAGTACAGCCTGACCGGAAAGAACTTAAACTCCTACCAGAACAGCTTCGAGATCCTGATCAAGGACCTCACGAAGTGGAAAAAGGACGGCTACCGCGTCGTTCTCCTCTCCGCCTCAAGAACCAGGGCGAGCCGCCTTGCTGGGGACCTCAGGGAGTATGACCTCCGCGCTTTCTGCCCGGAGGACGCCGGACACCCGGTGGCTCCGGGGGAGATCATGGTCACCTACGGAAAACTTCATAAAGGCTTTGAGTATCCGCTGATCAAGTTCGTCGTCATCACCGAGGGCGACATGTTCGGCGTGGAAAAGTGGAAAAAGAAGCGCAAAAAATATAATTATGAAGGAAAGAAGATCAGCAGCTTCTCTGAACTTTCTGTCGGCGACTATGTGGTGCACGAGAGCCATGGTCTCGGTATCTACAAGGGAATCGAGAAGATCGAGCAGGACCATGTCATCAAGGACTACATTAAGGTCGAGTACGGCGACGGCGGAAATCTCTATCTCCCGGCGACCCGCCTGGAAGGAATCCAGAAGTATGCCGGGGCAGACGCGAAGGTCCCGAAGTTAAACAAGCTCGGCGGAACCGAGTGGACGAAGACGAAGACGAAGGTCCGCACGGCGGTCCGGGAGATCGCGAAGGAGCTTGTGGAGCTCTACGCGGCGCGGCGGGACGCGGAAGGTTTCCAGTACGGACCGGACACGGTATGGCAGAAAGAATTTGAGGAAATGTTCCCCTACGATGAGACCGACGACCAGCTCACCGCCATCGACGACACGAAAAAGGACATGGAGAGCAAGAAAATCATGGACCGCCTGATCTGCGGGGACGTTGGATACGGAAAGACGGAGATTGCGCTCCGGGCGGCCTTCAAGGCGGTGCAGGAAGGAAAACAGGTGGTATATCTGGTTCCGACGACGATTCTAGCTCAGCAGATCTACAATACCTTCGTCCAGCGAATGAAGGATTTCCCGGTGCGGGTGGACATGATGTCGAGATTCCGGACGCCGGGGGAGATGAAAAAGACTATCGAGGGGCTGAAAAAAGGTTATGTGGATATCGTGGTTGGCACACACCGGGTGCTGTCGAAGGACGTGCAGTTTAATAATCTGGGACTTCTGATCGTCGACGAGGAGCAGCGGTTCGGCGTGACCCACAAAGAGAAGATCAAGCAGATGAAGCAGAACGTGGATGTTCTGACGCTGACGGCGACGCCGATTCCAAGAACGCTGCACATGAGTCTCATCGGAATCCGCGACATGAGCGTTCTCGAGGAGCCGCCGGTGGACCGCGTGCCGATTCAGACGTATGTGATGGAGTACAATGACGAGATGATCCGCGAGGCGATCCACAGGGAGCTGGGGCGCGGCGGACAGGTGTACTATGTATACAACCGCGTCAACAACATCGATGAGGTGGCAAACCATGTGGCATCTCTCGTACCGGACGCGAATGTGGCTTTTGCACATGGTCAGATGAATGAGCACCAGCTTGAGAAGATCATGCTGGACTTCATCAACGGCGATATCGATGTTCTCGTGTCCACGACGATCATCGAGACGGGCCTGGACATCCCGAACGCCAACACGATGATCATCCAGGACGCGGATCGTCTGGGGCTTTCCCAGCTCTACCAGATCCGCGGACGAATCGGCCGCTCGAACAGGACGTCCTATGCGTTCCTCATGTACAAGCGGGATAAGATGCTGAAGGAAGACGCGGAAAAGCGTCTCCAGGCGATCCGTGAGTTCACGGAACTCGGTTCCGGCATCAAGATCGCCATGCGTGACCTTGAGATCCGCGGCGCGGGAAATATTCTTGGCGCGGAACAGCACGGGCACATGGAGGCAGTTGGATATGACCTTTACTGCAAGATGCTCAACGAGGCGGTCATCGCTTTAAAGGGCGGACAGGAAGAGGAGGAGACCTTCGAGACTGTGGTGGACTGCGATATCGACGCGTTTATTCCGGATGGATATATCAAGAATGAGTATCTGAAGCTTGATGTATACAAGAGGATCTCCGCCATCGAGACGGACGACGAGTATATGGACATGCAGGATGAGCTGATCGACCGCTTCGGCGATATTCCGAAGTCCGTGGACAATCTTCTCCGGGTAGCAGAGTTAAAGGCAATGGCCCACCGCGCCTACGTCACCGAGGTGGACATCAACACCCAGGAGATCCGCATCGAACTCTACCCGAAAGCCAAGCTGGACGTCACTGGAATCCCGGCGCTTATTGCCGAGTACAAGACCGCGCTGCGGTTTGCACAGGGCGAAAAGCCGGTGCTGTTCTTCCAGGATAAAGGAAAGAAGAACAAGGATTGTGAGCCGATGATGGAGAGGGCGAAGGAATTGCTTGGAAAGCTTGGGGAGTTGGCTGAGAGCAGGAAATAATAAAGGGAACGAGCTGTCGTAAAGCAGCACGTTCCCTTTAAAGAAAACAAATACATTAAGAAGCAGATTAAATTCTTTTTAATTCTATCCGTAGATAAAACTTTAAGGATAGAATTGATTTGGAAATGTAGAGCATTCTCTGATAGAGGCATCCATAATACATACATTTCTATAAAAAAGAACTTGCGTTGAGAGGTAATGTATTTGCTTCTGGCAAAGAATATTTTTAAATAGCAGCTATATATGTCTTTATCTGTTTGACATTGATTTTTGCACGTGATATATTAGGATTCTCTTCCGAAGGTAGATTGAGAAAATCTCTGTATAAACTTAAATTATTTAATCCAAGATTAATAAGGTTTCTCCCATCACGTCGAAAATCCCTGCCATATAAGGCTGATGCCAAGGCTATAACCGAATCTATGCATGGAGTAGGTACATTTGCAATACTGCCAAACTCAGAGATTGGAACTAAACCTGTAGGGACATCTTCGGTAATGTACCTTTGGTTAATACCTGATGATGCTTTGATGCTCTGATAAGCATCGGTAGCTTGAATCATGAAGTATAATTCGTGTTCGGTAGACCCAGTGTCTAAACGAGGTGTATGATACGATGTAGTAAGCCAGTCCTTTACACTTGGACTTTTTATGCCATAAGCATTTGCAACATCAATTCGTTCCTGATCTATTTTTTCAAGAAAGTCTGCGGTAGCAGGCGAGATTCCCTCGCAATAATATAAAAATGAATTTGGTTTTTTTGTTATGGTGCCATCAGCAGATTTCTTCAGAAGAATATCAAATCTTGCAAAATTAAGCAACAATGGTGTTGGATGGAATACAGCACCAACATTCATCAGAGTTGTTTTTAGATAATTGTCTTCAGCGACAAATGAGCCACTGCCGAAACACTCATTTAAACACTCTACCACAGTTCTTGTCATTTTTACAGGAAACGCACTCACAGCAACATCAGTTTTAATACCGGAAATAGAAACATTTACACAATTTTTCTCTTCGCTCTTTCGGCATGCAAACAGCAAAGTCTGTGCTTCTGCGATTGTTAAATTGTGTGGAGCCCCATTTTTCCTAAGCTTTGTAAGAAACTCTAATGCTCCACCTGTACGACCCGGGTTCAAAACAATTATTTGATCGGATTTTAAAGCATTGCTTTTTGCTAATTCCTCAGCTATTTTTGAATGAGAATCAGCTGGGGTTGTAACAAGGATCAAGTCAGCATCAGAAATAACATCTACCAAGTTACTGCTCACAGTTCCTGTAGAATGGACAAGTTTTGAAGGTTTGTGAGGCAGAAATAACTGGAAAGGTGAAGTTGAATATTTTACTACAGTTTCTTCATTCGATGTATACATATGAACATTTAGACCTTTATCAGATAAATATGCTAGGAATGAAGTACCTGCGTTTCCTCGTCCGATGATAGCAATTTTGTTTACAACCATAAAGAGAGCCTCCTCATTCTTTTTCTCCTGTTTCGAAGAAATGAGCAACCTGTTCTTTGGACATTCGGGTTAAACCAAGATTTTCCAGACAACGTCCCTCAGCACGGAAGTCATGACCGTAAATAGCGCTTGTAAGCTGGATAACGGCATCAATATTAGGCGTATCAACTCCGGCAACATGACCTAATTCGGAAATCGGAACAAGACTCATAGGAACATCTTCGGTTACATAACGAGCGTTAATGGTAGTAGGGGCCTTAATATCACCATAAGCAGCATTGTGCTGGATTAACTCGTACAAATTATCACCATAAGTTGTATAAGATGCCTTCATCCATTCTTCAGCGCTAAGAATCTCTACGCCGAATGCATGGGCAACGTTGATACGCTCTTTGTCAATTTCTTTGACCATCTTGGCAACAGAAGGAGAGATTCCTTCCCAATAATAGCGGAATCCATGCGTATCAGTTTCAATTCTTCCGATATTCAGAAGAACCGGTGTGGGATGGAAGAGTGCTCCAATATTAGAAAGACTAGTCTGAATGCAGTTTTTCGCAGGTTTAAACTGTGGGTA
>CAVIYT010000118.1:0-6138 GCA_963646925.1 Paludibacteraceae bacterium | reverse complement strand
ATGGTATACTATGGATACTAAAAATAAGCAGAGGGGGAATAATAAATGGATCAGTTTATACCAAAAGATGTACTGGACGCATTATCTTATCATTCTGGTTTGGGGCAAAGTTTGAAACAGATCTCATTGAGAAAAACTCCCCTGCCGATTATTCTAAATGATATTGGAAAATACCGGGCAAATTATATCGATGTATTGGTTCAGGAAAACTTAATCGGATCTCCTTTTAAAAGTGATGACTCTATTATGCGGAAATATGAAAAAACGCTGCGAACGGGAGGCGGATTTAAACAATGTTTTAATGACGTGTTAGGATTTCGTCTGCGCTTTGATAAATATCCAACGGAATTTCCGGAATATTATAGAGTGGTAGATTTAAGAAACGGTAAGAAAATAGATGATGGGTATCGTGCCATTCATTTATATTATCAAAGAGATAGTATGGCGTATCCAATAGAGGTGCAGTTGTGGTGTGGAGAAGATTACTATTTTAATATATGGAGTCATCAGTATGTTTATAAATATCGCACACCAGAAATCGGGAAGGAACTATATGAACAATATAGAGCAAAAAAGATAAAGACAAAAGATGAGTTTTTAGCGGCATTGAATGAAACGGAGGCATGAGGAATTTATGGGAGACAGAAAAATATATATTGTTGCAAAAGTATTTGACCGTCAGGGTTGTATAGCGTACCGTTGTAAAACAATAAATGAAGCCAGATGTCTGCCGGGAACCTTGGAGGCATTGAGAGCAGATGGAGTTCAAATTGTAATATTGGATGATCCCGATATTTATTCGGAGTATGCGCCATATCGTTATGTGGACGATATGAAGGAATTTATCGATCAGGTCAGCGCTTTGAATCGTGTAGCTTAAAAATATCCCGTGTGACATTGAAAAAATGTCATGCGGGATTTTAGCCGTCAAGCATTTGCATGGGGCTTTTATAGGAATAAAAAAATGAGATATCATAATGTTATAAACGGAAGTTTTATAGACCGCCCCAACCGCTTTATCGCCCATGTGGAGATCAGCGGAACGGTGGAGACGGTGCATGTGAAGAATACGGGGAGATGCAGGGAATTGTTGATTCCTGGGGCGCAGGTGCGGCTGGAGACTTCGGATAATCCGGCGAGGAAGACGAAGTATGATCTGGTGGCTGTCTATAAGGACGGGCTTGGCTGGGTGAATATTGACAGTCAGGCACCGAATAAGGTGGCGGCGGAGTGGCTTGCGAAGCAGGGATTCGACCTTGTGAAGCCGGAATATACATATGGGAAGTCGCGGATCGATTTTTATATGGAAAGAGGCGGACAGAAGTACCTCATGGAGGTCAAGGGCTGTACGCTGGAGGTGGACGGAATCGGATACTTCCCGGACGCGCCGACGGAGCGGGGCGTGAAGCACCTGCGGGAATTAATAAAAGCCCGGGAGGACGGATATGAGTGTGCCGCGGCCTTTGTAGTGCAGATGGAACACATCGCGGAAGTCCGACCGAATGTGAGGACCCAGCCGGAGTTTGGGAAAGCCTGGGGAGAGGTGCAGGCGGCAGGCGTAAAGATCGTGTTCCTATTATGCCATGTCGGTGAGGAATCTCTGGAGATCATAGAATACAGAGAAGCTGAAATGCTAAAAATATAAAAAATGGATAGGGCTTTGGAATCTGTAATAACGTATATTAAAAAAACAGATAAAGTAAAAAATAGAATTCTGGAAAATAAAAGAAAATCAGGAAATGAAAAATTTGGACAAAAGAGTAAACAAAGCGCCTGATGAAATTCATTGGAAAGCAGAAAGGAAAGAACATTGGAAAAATCAGTAAGATTAAAAGAAATGGACATGCTGAACGGCGGTCTGGCAGAAAAATTGATCCTGTTTTCGATTCCGTTGGCGTTCAGCAGTATTTTACAGCAGCTTTTTAACTCGGCGGATGTGGCCGTCGTAGGAAGATTTGCGGGGGACCAGGCGCTGGCGGCGGTGGGAAGCTGCGTGGCGCTTGTCGGAATTTTCGTGAACCTGATCGTGGGCCTCTCGGTGGGACCGAACGCGGCTCTGGCGAACCTCATCGGCCAGAAGAACCGCGGGAAGATCAACAGCATGGTACACACGATTTTGACATTCGGAGCGGTTCTTGGAATCGCGCTTCTTGTGATCGGCATGCTGGTGGCGAGACTGATCCTTGTGGCATCCGGAACACCTGAGACTGTGCTGGACCAGGCACTCTTATATATCCGAATCTACTTTGTGGGAATTCCGTTTATGGTTGCGTACAACTTTGGTTCCGCCATCGTGAGAAGCTACGGCGATACAAGAAGACCGATGTATTATCTTATCGTATCCGGTGTGCTGAACGTGATCTTAAACCTGCTCCTTGTGATCGGATTTCATCTGGGAGTTGCAGGCGTTGCCATCGCCACGGTGATCTCCAACATGGTCAGCACATTTTTGATCATCTCCCATCTCTACCGCAGGAATGACGAGTTCAGCTTACGGTTTGACAGGATGCGGATCGATCTCAATGAGTTGAAGCGGGTTCTGGCAATCGGTATCCCGGCGGGAATCCAGGGAGCGATCTTTTCTGTCTCTAACGTGTTTATCCAGAGCGGAATCAACATGTTCGGGGAAGCGGCCATTGCGGGATCATCCCTTGCGCTGAATTTTGAGTATTTTACATACGATATTGCCAATGCCTTTGCACAGGCGGCGGTTACATTTACGAGCCAGAACTTCGGCGCGGGCAATCTGAAACGATGCAGAAAGATCTTCTGGCTCTGTCTGCTTTTCGGATTTGGGTTCACGGAGATCCTCAGCGTGATCTTTATTGTATGGGAGGATTTCTTCGTCAGCATCTACACGACCAGCGCAGCGGTTGCAGCCTTCGGAATTATTCGAATGGATCGTGTGTGCTCGTTAGAGGGATTGACGGCCACCTACGAGGTCACAAGTTCCTGTCTTCGAGGAACCGGAAAATCCCTGGAACCGTCCGTCATCACGATCCTCGGAACGGTGGTGTTCCGTCTGATCTGGCTCACGACGATATTCCGTGTACTTACGACCTTTGACATGCTAATGAACGTGTATGTAGCATCCTGGCTGTTTACGGGAGGTCTGATGTTTGTGATCTTTTTCTTCCATATGAAAAAGCTGGATAAGATGTTTGGGGCGAGATAAAATAGAAAAAGCGTTTTCCTGGGACAGATCAGTTGATGATATGATCGAACAGGAAAGCACTTTTTGCTTTTGAAATATATTTGCTGGTCAATGATATGCAGAGAAGGTGATTTTACTAAGAAGTCGGAAGGCGGGTGGAATGATTCATTTGGTTCTTAAATGAATGATCTTTGCACCCAGAAGTGCTGCGTCTTCCTCCGCATGGGTAGCAGCGATCAGGAGCTTTCCGACACAAAGCTCCTTGATCAGATTGATCGTGAGCTGCTTTGTATCTGTGTCAAGACCGGTAAATGGCTCATCCATGAGAATGATCTCGGATGGGGCGAGGATCGCGCGCAGGATCGAGACACGCCGCTTCATGCCGCCGGAGAACTCGCAGACGGGCTTATTCAGGGAGTCTTCCGGGAGAAGACGGAGAAGGTATGCGGTCAGTTCTTTATTGGAATACTGTTTTCCAAGGGCGAAGCGCAGGTTTTCGATGGCGGTATAGCCTTCTAAAAGGCGGTTTTCCTGGAAAACCGCGGGGATGAGGGGATGGGGACCCCGGATGCTGCATGAATCAGGTTTTGATGCAGTACTGGAAGAAGAGTTCGGGGCTGCACCGTTGGCGGCAGCCATTGGACTAAACTGAATCATACCGGAATCCGGCTTCTCAAGACCGAGAATCAGACGGAAAAGTGTAGTCTTTCCGCTTCCGGACGGTGCCATCAGACAGTAGAATGTTCCAGCGGAAAATTCCATGGAGAGGTTGGAAAGAACCGGGTGTCCGTCGTAGGATTTTGTGACGGAGCGGAGCGCAAGAGCCGTTCTATTTAGGCTTGGCTTGGATATTGCTGAGCAAAGCGTACCGTTGTGGGTGCCAGCGGAAGAAGAGTGGTGCTCTGGCGCTGAAATTTTTTGCGAAGCGTCATTTTTTTTATTGATTAGACTCACTTACATCAGCCCCCTTTCCGGCACATTTCTTCAGGATCCACAGGAATCCTTTCTCGAATAAACTGCTCACAAGAATGATGACAACCGTCCATGCGAAGAGTTCCGCGGTACTCAGATAGATCTTCGCGAGATACAGCCCCTCACCGATGGAACCGTCCGGCACACCGATGACTTCGGCGGCGATTCCTGATTTGAAGCCCATGCCGAGGGCGGTGCGGCAGGCGCTTTTTAAGTATGGGTAGAGGGCAGCGCGGTAGATGAAGAGTGCCCGACGGATAAACGGAACGTGGAAGACTTCCGCCATCTCTAAAAGTTCCCGGTCCGTGGACATGAGTCCGGCTTTCGTGTTCACATGGATCATGGGATAGACCACGAGAAACGAGATAAAGATCGAGAGGTTCCTGGATCCCGTCCAGATCAGAGCCAGGATCACGAAGGATGCCACAGGGACCGTCTTCATGAGCTGCACCGGCGGCTCTAAAAATTCAGAGACGATGGGAAAGCGATACGCCAGGGAGCCGGTGAAGAGTCCAAGGAAAAACGCGAGAAAAAATCCAACGCAGATCCGCCCGAAGGAAAACGCGATGGCGAACCAGAAGGACAGGAGCGTGACCTGTTCAAAGAGCGCCCGCAGCGTGTCGACGGGGCCAACGAGGAAAATATGATTCCGGATCAGGGAGGCAGCGGTCTGCCAGAGGATGATCCAGAACAGGATGATAGAGAGCCTGCGGATGAATCCAGAAAAATGCTTATCCATGACGACGCCCCCTTCTATAAAGTATAATAAGAATTAACTCATAAAGCGTAATAAAAATTAAAGTAACTTTATAACTGTCAAATCATTATAAATAATCGTAATAACAAAATTATAACAGATATTCTTTTATGCCCAAATCATAAAATATGGTTTATGTAAACCAAAATTCGGATCACAATAAAAGACTGCAATATAAAAATGAGGTATGACTGACCTGCCAGCCATACCTCGTCTTTATAGTCGGCATGAATTATTTTACATAGTAGAACGCATCATCCGGCAGCTCGCCGCCGACGGATGCCGGGTTCTGGTCGTACAGAGCCTGGAGGTAGCTGGAAAGGGCTGCTTTCATCTCATCACCGGAGATGAAGGTGATATTGCAGTACGGAAGAGCCTTTCTAGCGATCGGAGCTTTTGCGACGATCTCAGCGTTTGCGATAAGCTCAGCTGCGGTATCCGGGTCCTCCTCGGTGAAGGCGATGGATGCCTCATGTTCCTGTAAGAAGGTATCGACGAGGTCCTCATGCTCTTTTAAGAAGTCATTGTTTACGATGGTAACACCTGTGACAAGGCGGCTTCCGGAACCTTCGCCCTGGACGTTGTCCCACTCTTTTGTGAGGTCCATGATGATGGAGAGCTTTTCATTCTGAGCGAGAGCGGCAGTCACGAAAGGCTGCGGAAGAAGTCCGATGGCATCCGGAGTCTCCGCAAGGACGGAAGCGACCTCAGCCGGCTCGGATTTGAATTCCAGAGTCACATCATCCTCGGAAAGACCGGCAGCGGAGAGCACATAGCGGAGAGCAAACTCCGGTGTGGTTCCCTTGCCCGGAAGATATACGGTTTTTCCCTTTAACTGCTCGATCGTGGACACGGAGTTGTCGGCGGATACGAAGTAGAGCACGCCGAGGGTGTTGATGTCGATCACAGAGATATTTTTATTTGTCTTATTATAGAGAACGCTTGCAACGTTTGCCGGAAGCAGGGCGATATCGACTTTTCCGCCTGCGACCATAGCGGTCATCTCGTCGGCAGCAGCGACCATTGTGAATTCATAGTTGTTTTCAGACTCCCCGTTTGCGACCTCGTCCATGAGCTTTACAAGTCCCATGGTTGTCGGTCCCTTTAAACCGCCGACGCGAACAACGGTCTCATCACCGGTGGCTTCAGCAGCGGACTCGGAAGCGGCTTCTGTTGTAGTCTCCTCGGCAGCAGTCGTTGTCTCCTCCGCGGAAGAAGCGGCAGCAGTTGTCTCGGTTGTGGATGATGAGCAGCC
>CAVIYT010000117.1:0-16183 GCA_963646925.1 Paludibacteraceae bacterium | reverse complement strand
CAGAAAAGCGACAGAATGTAAGACAGGAGGAGAGGACCATGGCCCTGATCTATGCAGTAGAAGATGATAAAAATATCCTGGAGATCGAGATGTTCGCCTTAAAGAACAGCGGATATCAGGTGGAAGGATTTGAATGTGCCCGTGATTTTTATAAAAAGTTGGAAGAAAAGCAGCCGGACCTTGTCCTTCTGGACATCATGCTGCCGGACGAGGACGGACTGGAGATCGTTGCCAAGCTCCGCCGCCGTCCGGAGACGAAAAAGCTCCCTGTCATCATGGTAACGGCAAAGAGCACCGAGATCGATAAGGTGAAAGGGCTCGATGTCGGAGCGGATGACTACCTGACAAAGCCGTTCGGCGTCATGGAGCTGATCGCCAGAGTGAAGGCGGTGCTCAGAAGAACGATGGAGGAAGATAAATTCCTGACCCTGGGAGATATCTTCTTAGACGATGAGAAACATATGGTATACGTGAAGGATGTTCCGTGCAGCCTGACATTTAAGGAATATGAGCTCTTAAAGCTCCTGCTCCACAATGCCGGAATCGTTGTGACACGGGAGATCATTTTAGAGCGAGTATGGGGAATCGATTTTGAGGGCGAGTCGAGAACTCTGGACATGCATATCCGGACGCTCAGACAGAAACTCGGCGAAGCGGGTTCCATGATCCGCACTGTGAGAAATGTGGGGTACATGATCGAATGAAACGAAAGATCCATATAGAACTTCTGGCAACGGCAGTGTTCGCAATTTTGCTGACACTGCTGTGTGCCTTATTTGTTTTTTACGGAGTCTACCGGAAACAGGTCATCGGAGACCTGAAGGCGGACGCTCTTGTCATGAAAAACATGCATATTTTTGACAGCATTTCCGATCTTCATCCGGACGCATATGAGTTGAACCCGGATACGCTGCGCATCACGGTGGTGAATGCCAACGGAAACGTGATTTTTGACAGCAACGCGGATTCTTCCGTGATGGAGAACCATGAGGACCGCCCGGAGATCCACATGGCAGTGGAAGATGGGGAAGGAAGCGGCACCCGCCGGTCGACGACACTTGATAAGAATCTGTTCTATTACGCGATCCGGCTGGACAACGGGCGGATCTTAAGACTTGCGAGAGAGGGTGACAATATTTTCGCCCTGACCCAGAACATGATGATGACGGTAGTGGGAGTCTTTATTCTTCTCTTCTTCTTCTGCATCATGATGTCCAATTACTTTACGAAGAACCTTGTGGCACCGATCGAGCAGATGGCGGAGAATCTTTCGGAGCCGGGGACTCAGGCGGCGTACAAGGAGCTTGTGCCGTTTATGAACAAAATCCGGCAGCAGCATGAGGATATCTTGAAGAGCTCCCAGGTGCGTCAGGAATTTACGGCGAACGTGTCCCATGAGCTTAAGACTCCACTGACAGCGATCTCCGGTTATGCGGAACTCATCGAACACGGCATGTCCGGGGAAAATACGGCGCGGTTCGCGGCGGAGATCCACAAGAACGCGGCGAGACTCCTGACCCTGATCAACGATATCATCCAGCTTTCCCAGCTTGACGGCGGAAAGAAGGACGTGGAGTATAAGGATCTGGATCTGTTCCCGCTGGCGAAAGAGTGCGTGGACATGCTGCAGATGAATGCCCAGAAACAGAATGTGACCATCAAGGTCCGGGGCGGTGAGGCGCCTGTCTTCGCGGACAAGCAGTTAATGGAAGAGCTGATCTACAACCTCTGCGACAACGCGATCCGGTACAACAAAAAGGACGGTTCCGTGACAGTGACCACAGGAATCGAGGACGGACATACATTCCTCTCCGTCAAGGATACGGGAATCGGCATCTCGCCGGAGCATCAGGAGCGGGTATTTGAGCGTTTCTACCGCGTTGATAAGAGCCGTTCGAAGGCGACAGGCGGAACGGGTCTGGGACTTGCCATCGTAAAGCATATCGTTGCCCAGCACGGGGCGAAATTGTCCCTTGAGAGTGAACAGGGAAAGGGAACGGAGATCCGTGTGGAGTTCTCTGAGGCGTTAAAGCAGCATGAGTTGGAGATGAAAAAACAGCGGGAAACGATACAGGAAGAGACAATCAGCTGACTGATTTTGGGGAGTCGGCGAATTTTCCCTCACAGCGGTATGCGTCTGATGGGGAGCCACAAGAGCTGTGGGTTCACAGCGGTTCGGCAGATTGAAGAAAATGAAGCGGGATTTTATGAATCCATGTGACAACTTTTACAAAATTTACTTAATTCATCACTTTAGTTCAAAAACACGTTGATACAGAAGGAAAACTGTGATAGTATGTATGCATAAGTGCAGTCCAGACGGACAAACGTCCGCCTGGACACTCTGGAGAGTCTCCGTATGGAGCGCCGAAGGTGTAAGACCGGTTCATGTCCATGGTACCGGTCGATCTCTCAGGCAAAAGGACAGGGCATACAAATAACCACAATGGGGGAGAACCCCGTTGTATGCAAATGTTCTACTCTTTGGAGAGCTGATAAATATCAGCTCTTATTTTATTGCATGGAAGTTCAGAGGGGAGCTCCGTGCGCGCCGGACAGCGGAAAATCAAAAAGGCTGGCGGCTATGATAGTGAAAGAGGAGGATAATGAAAATGGACACACTGATGCAGCTTGTAACAAAGGGAAATGATTTTCTGTGGAGCTTTCTCCTGCTTGTTCTCTTATGCGGAACCGGACTTTACTACACGATCCACTTAAGATTCATCCAGGTCAGAAAGTTCGGGGAAGGCGTCCGCCAGGTATTTGGGCATTTCAGCATGAACGGTGAAAAGCACGAAAAAGGTGAGATGACTCCGTTCCAGTCCATCGCGACGGCCATCGCGGCTCAGGTAGGTACCGGAAACCTTGCCGGAGCGGCGACAGCCCTCATCGGCGGCGGTCCGGGCGCGATCTTCTGGATGTGGGTCAGCGCATTCCTCGGAATGGCAACGATCTACGGGGAGGCAGTTCTGGCACAGACATATAAGACAGAGGTAAACGGTGAGGTGACAGGTGGTCCTGTCTACTACATCAAAGCGGCGTTCAAGGGCACATTCGGAAAAGCGCTCTCCACTCTGTTCGCGGTATTTATTATTCTTGCCCTGGGATTCATGGGAAACATGGTTCAGTCCAACTCCATCGGGGCAGCGTTTGTGGAAGCGTTCCAGGTATTCCACATTGAGCTTTCACCGGTGATCGTCGGCGTTGTTGTTGCTGTGATCGCGGCGGTGATCTTCCTCGGAGGAACAAAGAGCCTGGCAACGGTAGTTGAGAAGATCGTTCCAATCATGGCAGGCGTTTATATCGTCGGCAGCCTGATCCTGATCTGCATGAACATCACAGCTCTTCCGGCAGCGTTCCTTTCCATCCTGAAAGGCGCGTTCGACCCGCAGGCGGTTCTTGGCGCAGGTGCCGGAATCACAGTTCGTGAGGCGATCCGCTACGGTGTTGCCCGCGGTCTTTTCTCAAACGAGGCCGGTATGGGATCCACCCCGCATGCCCACGCGAGAGCGAAAGCGGAATCCCCGCATCACCAGGGACTCTGCGCCATGGTCAGCGTTTTCATTGACACATTTATCGTCCTGAACCTGACAGTCTTCTGCGTCCTCACAACAGGCGTTATGAGTACAGGAAAGGACGGCACCGCGCTCACACAGGCGGCGTTCATGAAAGGGTTCGGCAGCGCGGGAATCATCTTCGTTGCGGTGTGCCTGTTCTTCTTCGCGTTCTCCACGATCTTAAGCTGGCATTTCTTCGGACTTGTAAACGTGAAGTACTTATTTGGCGAGAAGGCATCGAAGATCTACTCCCTGATCGTTGTTGTCTGCATCGTGATCGGTTCCTGCCTGAAACTGGAACTCGTGTGGTCCTTAGCAGACTTCTTTAACGGACTTATGGTTATCCCGAACGTTCTGGCTCTTCTGGCGCTCAGCGGGCTGGTAGCAAAGGCTTCACGGGTTTCAAAGGAGAGATAGGGATCTGGGCGTGTGCCCGGAGAGGATTACATTATAATATAGGATAAGATGGCGGCAGAACATGTATTGTGGGCATGGGCTGCCGTCTTTTTTTCGTTTTCTGCGACTACGGAAGTGTAAAAAACAGGGTGCTGAATTTGTGGAGAATGCCGATTGACAGGGTGCGGGAATTTCGATATAGTACGGGTATCTGAATTCGTTCCGGAAAAGTCTGTTCCGGATAGCAGATCGTTCGTGATGCGGGAAAGCATCGCCCTGGCGGCGGATCGCTGCGGGTCTCAGGGAGAAAAAACGATTGAAGGGAAGAGAAACGGGCAGAGTGGAATTTTATAACGGCGGATCGCGAAAAAGTCCGGCGTTGAAATGCAGGGGATCTGCCGGAGAGGAGATGCAGTATGTCAGTGAAAAAAGAACAACAGCTGTTTGATTGAAAAGAGGCTGGAATGCTTAAGAAACAGTTGACTTTTTGTAATGATTATATTATGATTAACAAGTACAGAACATTTGTTCGTATATGGCAACTGCCTTGAAAGAAAGCGCCGGGAAGACGCTGACTGAAAGGCAACTGATTATTAGATATCCGGAGACGCAAAAAAACGCTGCGGGACCGGATCCTGGAGGAAGAATATGAATAAAGATGATAAATTAAAAGCCCTCGATGCGGCCCTTACACAGATCGAAAAAGCTTACGGAAAGGGTTCCGTTATGAAGCTCGGTGACTCCGGCGCGAATATGAATATCGAGACGGTTCCGACTGGCTCCTTAAGCCTTGATATCGCCCTCGGACTCGGCGGCGTTCCGAAGGGACGTGTCGTTGAGATCTACGGACCGGAGTCCAGTGGTAAAACTACCGTTGCTCTCCATATGGTAGCGGAAGTCCAGAAGCGCGGCGGAATCGCCGGATTCATCGACGCGGAGCACGCTCTCGACCCGGTATACGCGAAGAATATCGGCGTCGATATCGATAACCTCTATATCTCCCAGCCGGATAACGGCGAGCAGGCCTTAGAGATCACCGAGACGATGGTTCGTTCCGGTGCCGTTGATATCGTGATCGTGGACTCCGTAGCTGCCCTCGTTCCGAAGGCGGAGATCGACGGCGATATGGGTGACTCCCACGTCGGTTTACAGGCCCGCTTAATGTCCCAGGCCTTAAGAAAACTGACTGCGATCATCAGCAAGACAAACTGTATCGTGATCTTTATCAACCAGCTCCGTGAGAAAGTCGGCGTTATGTTCGGGAACCCGGAGACAACGACCGGCGGACGCGCGCTGAAGTTCTATTCCTCTGTCCGTCTCGACGTAAGAAGAACTGAGTCCTTAAAGCAGAGCGGTGAGGTGATCGGAAACCATGTCCGCGTGAAAGTCGTAAAGAATAAGATCGCTCCGCCATTTAAAGAGGCTGAGTTTGATATTATGTTCGGAAAAGGAATCTCCCGTGAGGGCGATGTCCTGGATCTGGCTGCCGACGCGAATATCGTCGAGAAGAGCGGTTCCTGGTATGCATATAAGGGAGCGAAGATCGGTCAGGGACGTGAGAACGCGAAGACTTACCTCGCGCAGAACCCGCTGATCTGCGAGGAGATCGAGAACCAGGTGAGAGAGCTCCACGGACTGGAAGCACAGCACGTTGCCCCGGGTGAGGCGGCCGCGGCACCGGCGGCTGATGAGATTGCGGAAGCGGACGAGTAATAGAAATTAAGGGTGAAGAGAGAACTGCCTGTCGTGGTACGGCGCTTCAGAAAGAATTTTGCGGCACGAAGGCAATTCTGACAGGAAGATGTAGATGAAAGAATGGTTGCAGGAAGAACACTGGGAGCAGAAAATGTATGCCGGTGCGGACGGGGACGCAGTCCCGGAGGAGTTCCGGGAGGCGCGGAACAAAGGTCTCTATTATCTTCAGTTTTCCGGAAAAACAGAAAATGAAATGCGTAAGAAGCTGGCGGAACAAGGGTTTTCGCCAGCCTCTGTTGAAGATGCGGTTCTTTTTCTGAAACATTACCGGTATCTGGATGATGAGGACTACGCGAGGCGGTATGTGGAGAAAAATGGCCACAAAAAGAGTATCCGCCAGATGAAATTCGATCTCCGCCAGAAAGGCGTCGGCGACGACCTTGTGGAGATGGTATTTGAGGATATGGAGGTGGACGAGTCTGCCCAGATCCTTGGACTGTTAAGAAAGAAAAATTACGATCCGGAGGAGCCGGATCCCGCGAAGCGCCAGAAGATCTACGCGTTTCTGGCGAGAAAAGGCTTTTCCTACGACGCGATAAACAGCGCGATGAAACAGTGGGAATAGGGCGGCTGCCGGTCTTACAGGACAGGATATGACAGGCTTCGTGGGGATGCACAGAAGTACCCGGAATGAGGGCATTATACTTGACATAATGCATAAAACAGTTTAGAATTGAAGTGTTGTAATTAGTACAATGAAAACTAAATAAAGGAGGTGCTCCTGTGTCACCAATAATCAGCGTGATAATCACAGCAATTATTGTGGCTCCTATTACCTGGATCGTGGCTGTCGCTTACCGTAAAAACAGCTATGAAAGCAAGATCGGAAGCGCAGAGGAAAAGTCCAGAGAAATAATAGATGAAGCATTGAAGGTCGCCGAGACGAAGAAGAAAGAAGCTCTCCTGGAAGCTAAGGAAGAGAATTTAAAAGCGAAAAACGAGCTTGAAAAGGAAACCAGGGAACGGAGAGCCGAGATTCAGCGTTATGAGCGCCGCGTACTGAGCAAAGAGGAAAACCTTGACAAAAAGGCTGAGGCTATGGAGAGAAAAGAATCCAGCCTTGCCGCTAAGGAAGAGACATTAAGAAAGCGTTCTTCCGAGGTCGAGGAATTATTTGCAAAGGAGCAGGAAGAACTGGAGAAGATCTCCGGACTTACCAGCGAACAGGCGAAAGAATATCTTCTGAAATCCGTAGAGGAAGATGTAAAACACGACACCGCAAAGCTCATCAAGGAATTAGAAGCCAAAGCAAAAGAAGAAGCTGACAAGAAGGCAAAGGAATATGTGGTTACAGCAATCCAGAGATGTGCTGCTGACCATGTTGCAGAGACAACGGTTTCAGTTGTACAGCTCCCGAGCGATGAGATGAAGGGCCGCATCATTGGACGTGAGGGTCGAAATATCCGTACTCTCGAGACAATGACTGGCGTAGAACTCATTATCGATGATACACCGGAAGCTGTCGTTTTATCCGGTTTTGATCCGGTAAGACGTGAAGTTGCAAGAATTGCTCTTGAAAGACTTATCGTGGATGGACGTATCCATCCGGCGAGAATCGAAGAGATGGTGGAGAAAGCGCAGAAGGAAGTTGAAAACATGATGCGCGAGGAAGGTGAAGCCGCGATCCTTGAGGTCGGCATTCACAATATCCATCCGGAGCTCGTCAAGCTCCTCGGCAAGATGAAATTCAGAACCAGCTATGGTCAGAATGCATTAAAGCACTCCATCGAGGTCGCACAGTTATCCGGCTTACTGGCAGCGGAAATTGGTGTTGACGTGAGAATGGCAAAGCGTGCCGGCTTATTACATGACATTGGAAAATCCGTTGACCATGAGATGGAAGGTTCCCACGTACAGCTCGGATCCGAACTTTGTAAGAAATACAAAGAGTCCCCGATCGTTATCAATGCTGTGGAATCCCATCATGGCGATGTTGAGCCGACGAACCTTATTTCCTGCATCGTTCAGGCAGCAGATACGATCTCCGCTGCAAGACCGGGCGCAAGAAGAGAGACGTTGGAGACATACACGAACCGCTTAAAACAGCTTGAGGACATCACAAACTCCTTCAAGGGAGTAGACAAGTCCTTTGCGATCCAGGCGGGACGCGAAGTGCGCATTATGGTAGTACCGGAGCAGATCAGCGATGACGATATGGTCCTTCTCGCAAGAGACATATCCAAGAAGATTGAAGAGAGCCTGGAGTATCCGGGACAGATCAAAGTCAACGTGATCCGCGAGTCCAGAGTTACCGATTACGCAAAATAAAAAATGAAAGCCGTTGCTGTGCAGATGATGTCTGTATGGCAGCGGCTTTTTTAATAATCATTGGATGCACACCTGCCCGAATATGTGGAATGTCGCAGGCAACCGTGTTCGGAATGGTAATGTGTCAAAGCATGTTCTATTTTGTTGACAGGAACTTTCGAATATAACAGGAGGTAGTATTAATATGGCAAAAATCGGTTTTATCGGTATGGGAAACATGGGAACCGCTATCATGCGGGGACTTTTAAAGACATATAAGCCGGAAGAGCTGCTCTTTACCAGTGCTCACGAGGCAAAAATGCAGAAAATCACAGAGGAGACAGGCGTGGCCCACGTCTCCACAGCGACAGAGTGCGCAGATCAGGTAAAATACCTGGTTCTCGCAGTAAAGCCGCAGGTACTTCCGACGGTATTTAAGGACTTAAACGGAAAGATCAAAAAAGACCAGGTTGTGATCTCCATCGCGGCTGGATATGCGATCGCGGATCTCCAGGCAGGTCTCGGAGACAGCGCGAGAATCGTCCGCTCCATGCCGAATACACCGGCGATGGTGGGCGAGGGAATGTCCGGAGTGAGCTACGATGAAGGGCTGTTTACCGATGAGGAAAAGGCAGTTATCGATGGATTCTTCACCTCCTTCGGAAAGATGGAGAAAGTGGATGAGAAGCTGATGGACGTTGTTGGAAGTGCCAGCGGCTGTTCCCCGGCCTATGCATACATGTTTATCGAGGCACTGGCTGACGGCTGCGTAAAGAACGGACTTCCGCGCCAGGCTGCCTACAAGATGGTCTCCCAGGCAGTTCTCGGAAGCGCAAAGATGGTTCTCGAGACCGGAAAACATCCGGGAGAGTTAAAAGATATGGTATGCTCTCCGGGGGGAACCACCATCGAGGGACTTGCGGCCCTGGAGGAGAATGGATTCCGCGGAGCGATCATCAAGGCCTGCGATGCGAACTTTGAGAAGAATAAGAAACTGAAAGGCTGATACTTCTTTAAGAAACTGCAATTTTCGAAGCAATCTGAAAATTAAAACTGTAAAGAAGTGAGTTCTGAACAGATGAAAATACCGTAGGATAATTCTGCGGAAGAGAAAATTCGAGAGTTGTTGTTTAGAATGTCTGTTAAGGTAGTGAGCAGAGACATTCGTGAAAGGAAAAATTTTAGTATGGAAAAGACAATTCGCTTAAAACGTGATCTCGCCTACACCGGAGCGATCTTAAAGATCTACCGCGATACCGTTGTCGCAAACGGAATCGAGGAAGTGTACGACTACATTCACCACGACGGCGCGGCAGCTGTCCTGCCGGTCACAAAGGACGGAAAGATCCTGATGGTGCGCCAGTACCGGAACGCCTTAGACCGGTTTACCCTTGAGATCCCGGCAGGAAAACTCGATGCCCCGGATGAGCCGAAGATCGAGTGCGCGGCGAGAGAGCTTGAGGAGGAGACTGGATTCCGCAGCGAAAACCTGGAATTCCTGATGACGGTGAACACGACGGTGGCTTTCTGCGACGAGAAGATCGGTGTCTATATCGCAAAGAACCTGATCCCGTCAAAGCAGCATCTCGACGCGGATGAGAGCATCGACGTGGAAGAGTGGGAGGTAAAGGATCTCCTGGAGATGATCTACACCGGCAAGATGACGGACGCGAAGACGATCGCGGCGATTCTTGCGTATGCCCAGAGAGAGGGAATCCGGTAAAAATTATCCATCATGGATAAGATAAAATCCGTTGGGGAAAGATTCTGCGATTAGAAAGTAAACTGTGGATAAATCATAGCTATACATGCATAGACTGAAGCAAAGGAACATGGACGGTATCGCTATGGCCGGAATTCACAGGCATCGGAGATTTTTGGACAGTCAGATGTTCTGGCTGTCCTTTTTTTTATTTCTGGGAACTGTATTGGGGACGGTTTTCTGCAACAAGATGAGCGCAGAGATGAAAAGTACGCTTGAAAGCTGGTTCTCAGGGATCCTCACCTCGGCGGAGATGGTGCCGTCGGACCGGTACAGTCTGTTTGTGGGAGTACTGAAAAAGCGGTTCGTGTGGATCTTGCTGGGGATTTTGATCTGCCAGACCGTTTTTTCGAGGATCCTGTTTTACGCAGGGGCAGCTTATCTGGCGTTTACTTCCTCGATCGCTGTCTGCGCGCTGACGATGCATGGGGGAGGTTACGGGATCCTGCGCTTTTTCGGGCTGATATTTCCGCAGGGAGTCTTTTACACGCTTGCTGGTTATCTTCTGTGGACCATAATTGCGGAACCGGCGGACGGAAAAGAGAGAGTCAGATTATGGATGATGGTCGTTTTTATGGTATTTGGAATCGTATCTGAGATATTTATAAATCCTGAGTTCTCAGCGTGGATCTTTCGTACGTTTTAAAAAGGGATACCTGGAACATATGGGGCTGAATCCAGATATGAAAAAGAAAGGCAATATTTGTCTGAAAGGGTAAAAAGAAAGCCTCTGAAGGAGAAACAATGGAGGGAGAAAAGTGGTATTTTCCCAGGAAACACGCGGCTTTCCGCACTTTTTATTAAAAAAATTTTTTGTACATTTTGACAAGATATTGCCATTGTGGATATATACAGTTCCATATCTAGCGATTAGTTATGTAAAACGCCCGGAAATGGGATCCAAGTGGGAAAAATCCGTTTGATTTTGCCCTAAAATGGGACTATAATGTAGAAAAATACTGGTTTTGCCGGGAAAAACAGTATGTCGGGGTTTCTGGTGGAAAAATTTTTCCTATAACTCCTACACCTCCCAAAGGCAGACATCGTGGAGCTTAAAAACAGATAGAACATAAACGTGTATAGACACAGGCGCTGAAATTTTGTACAGAAAAATTTTGTGTAACTGTTCCGCAGATCTGCGCATTTACTGCGCTGACCGTAAGAAAACATAAGTTGGTGAAGCTGCTGAATAGTTACGATTTTATATATGATCGTGAGAAGCGCCGATATATGTGTCTGGAAATGAACGGGGAAAAGGTATGAGAGAGGAAATTCGGGCCTTCATAATTCATATGGAGGAGGAAAAGCACGCGTCAAAAAACACAACGCTTTCTTATCAGAGAGATCTGTTGAAGATGGCAGATTATCTGGAGGAAAACGGGATCACAGACTGCGGGAAGGTGACGAAGACCGCGCTGAATTCCTATATTCTTTACCTGGAAAAAGAAGGAAAGGCGGCATCGACGATCTCAAGATCCCTGGCATCCACGAAATCCTTTTTCGGCTGGATGTTCAAGGAAGGAAAGATCAGGAGAGATCCGGCGGATTCGATCCATGCGCCGAAGATCGAAAAGAAGGTGCCGGTGATCCTGACGGTGGACGAGGTGACAAAGCTTTTAGAGCAGCCGTCTGGAGCGAATCCCAAGGAGATCCGCGATAAGGCGATGCTGGAACTTTTATATGCGACGGGGATCCGTGTGACAGAGCTCGTCAATCTGAAACTTTCCGATGTAAATATGTCCATCGGCTTTATTACCTGCCGGGATGAGCACAAAGAGCGGATGATCCCCTTCGGTCATGCGGCAAAGGATGCCCTTGCGAAATATCTGGAGTCCGCCCGCGAGACCTTCTTAAAGGGAATACGCTCGGAACTCCTGTTTACAAATTACAACGGCGGAGCTATGAGCCGCCAGGGCTTCTGGAAGATCATCAAGTATTACGGGGACCGGGCAGGAATCGAGGAAGATATCACGCCCCACACCCTGCGCCATTCCTTTGCGGCCCATCTTTTGAGCAACGGCGCGGATATGCGTGCCGTCCAGACCATGATGGGCCACTCCGACCTTGCATCCACCCAGATGTACACGGCGTATGCGATGGAAAATGCGGTTCGCGAGGCGTACCAGGGAGCGCATCCAAGAAAATAAAGCAATGTGAGCAAATTATGCGTAAAGATACGAAAAAAGTTCCGTTTTTACCGTTAGATAAAAGTACAGCTGCAGTGAAAGTTGGAATATATGTCCAAAAACAGAAACGTATATTTAGCACAATTTCACAAAAATCAGTCAATTAAAGACTTAAACGAAAAATTAAAGACTTAACGGAAACATCCGAGAGAATGGGTTTCCGTAAAATAAAGCCAGCCCTGCTGTGACAACGGCGGAACCGGTAAATTACCTTAAAAACAGGTGATTTTCCAGTTCCGCCGTTTTTTTGCCCATTTTTCGTCAATAAAATGCCGTAAAAACAAGAGAAGATAGGGATTTTTAGACTTGTCCATAGAATGTCTCTATGATAAAAACAAATGTCCTCAATATACAGACAAAACGCTGAAAACAATTGTCAGATAATCTGACAATTTTGTAAAAATGTGACATTTGCACAAAATTGAAAATATGGTAAGATATCTCCAACGCGCGGAAAGACAAATGTGTTCGATAGAAAGACACAGCACAAAAACATGACATATAAAGAAGACACGAAGAAGGGAGAACTTACATGCAGGAAAACCAGAAAGTTACGCCGGGTCTTTATGATCCGTCGTTTGAGCACGACAACTGTGGAATCGGAGCGGTTGTCAATATTGATGGAAAACAGAGTCACAAGACAGTGGATGAAGCGCTGCGGATCGTGGAGACGCTGGAGCACCGCGCCGGAAAAGACGCGGAAGGAAAGACCGGAGATGGCGTTGGAATCATTGTACAGATCTCCCACCGCTTTTTCTCCAAGGCAGCAGAGGAATGCGGGATCACCCTGGGGGATGCAGGAGAGTACGGAGTCGGAATGTTCTTCTTCTCCCAGAATACCTTGGAGCGGAATCAGGCGAAAAAGATGTTCGAGATCCTTGCGGGAAAGGAAGGTCTCGCGGTGCTTGGCTGGAGAAAAGTTCCGGTAGACGAGGCCCAGCTGGGATCAAAGGCGCTGGAGAGCATGCCGTATATCGAGCAATGTTTCATCGAGAAACCGAAAAAAGTAGAAAAGGGACTTCCCTTTGAGCGGATGCTTTACATCACACGCCGTCTGTTTGAGCAGGGAAATGAGACGACCTATGTGGTATCTCTGAGCAGCCGCACCGTGGTATACAAAGGCATGTTCCTTGTGAAAGAACTCCGCAGATTTTACTGTGATCTTCAGGATAAAGACTATGAGTCAGCCATCGCGGTGGTCCATTCCAGATTCAGTACCAACACAAACCCGAGCTGGATGCGCGCCCATCCGTACCGCTTTATCGTACATAACGGAGAGATCAACACGATCCGGGGAAACGCGGACCGCATGCTCGCCAGAGAGGAGACGCTGGAATCCAACGTGTTCAGCACCGAGATCACGAAGATCCTTCCGATCATCAATCAGGAAGGTTCCGACTCCGCAATGCTCGACAATGCGCTGGAATTCCTTACCATGAGTGGTATGGAGCTTCCGCTGGCTGTCATGATCACGATCCCGGCCCCATGGGAACATGACCGGTACATGCGCCAGGAGATCAAGGACTTCTACCGCTACTACGCGACCATGATGGAACCGTGGGACGGCCCGGCATCCATCCTGTTTACGGACGGTGAGATCCTCGGCGCGATCCTCGACCGAAACGGTCTGAGACCGTCGAGATATTACATCACGGACGACAACCAGCTGATCCTGGCGTCAGAGGTTGGATCTATCAATATCGACCAGCGCCATGTCGTAAAGAAAGAGCGCCTTCATCCGGGCAAAATGCTTCTTGTGGACACGAAGCAGAAGCGGATCATCGAGGATGATGAGCTGAAGATGAAATACGCCACGGAACATCCATACGGCGAGTGGCTGGACAACAACATGATCGACTTTGAGAGCCTGAAGGTCCCGAACAAGGCAGTCCCACCGATGGACAAGGAACTCCGAGCGAAACTTTGGAAGACATACGGCTATACATACGAACAGTACCGCACCATGATCCTGCCGATGGCGAGAGACGGAGCGGAGGCTGCATCGGCGATGGGCGTTGATACACCGCTGGCAGTTCTGTCGAAAGAGCACCAGCCGCTGTTCAACTACTTTAAGCAGCAGTTCGCCCAGGTCACAAACCCGCCCATCGACGCGATCCGCGAGGAGATCGTAACCTCGACAACGGTATACATGGGACCGGAAGGAAACCTTCTGGATCCGGTGCCGGAGAACTGCCATATCTTCCAGGTGAAGAACCCGATCTTAAGCAATACGGACCTTCTGAAACTGAAAAACCTGAATATGGACGGCTTCCGCACCGTGACGATCCCGATCACATATTATAAAAATACTTCTCTGGAAAAGGCTATCGACCGGCTGTTCTTAGAAGTGGACCGCGCATATAAGAACGGTGACAATATCATTATCCTGTCCGACCGTGATATCGATGAGAACCATGTCCCGATTCCGTCTCTTCTCGCGGTGGCGGCCCTGAACTCCCACTTAGTGCGGACGAAGAAGAGGACCCAGGTGGCGGTGATCCTGGAATCCGGCGAGCCGAGAGAGGTCCATCACTTTGCCACACTTTTAGGATACGGCGTCACAGCTGTCTGCCCATACCTTGCGCTGGAGTCCATCCGTTATCTCATCGAGACAAGGATGCTCGATAAGGACTACTACGCGGCTGTCCAGGATTACAACTCCGCGGTCCTCCACGGAATCGTAAAGATCGCGTCCAAGATGGGAATCTCAACGATCCAGTCCTACCGAGGTTCCCAGATCTTTGAGGCAATCGGACTTTCTGATGAGGTGGTAAAGAAATATTTCCCACACACCATGAGCAGGATCGGCGGAATCACGCTGGATGACCTTGCAAAGGATGTGGATGTGCTGCACTCCGCGGCATTCGATCCGTTGGGACTCGAGGTGGACCTCACCCTGGACAGCGTCGGAAGCCACAAGGCGCGGGCAGGAAAAGAAAAGCACCTCTACAACCCGGAGACGATCCACCTCCTTCAGCAGGCGGCATGGACTGGAAATTATTCGATCTTTAAGGAGTATTCGGCGGCGCTTCACAGGGAAGACATGACGGTAAACTTAAGAAGTATCATGGACTTTTGTTTCCCGGAAAACGGCGGAATCCCGTTGAGCGAGGTAGAACCGGCGGAATCCATCGTACAGAGATTTAAGACAGGCGCCATGTCCTTCGGAGCGATCTCCCAGGAAGCCTGTGAGACCATGGCGATCGCTATGAACCGTCTCCACGGAAAATCAAACAGCGGCGAGGGCGGCGAGCAGGAAGAGCGCTTCGGAACAGAGCGCAATTCCGCAATCAAACAGGTCGCGTCAGCCAGATTCGGCGTCACCTCCAAATACCTTGTCAGCGCCGAGGACATCCAGATCAAGATGGCACAGGGAGCAAAACCTGGTGAGGGCGGACAGCTTCCGGGCAAAAAGATCTATCCGTGGGTGGCAAAGTGCAGAAACTCCACCACAGGTGTCGGACTGATCTCCCCGCCGCCGCATCACGATATTTATTCCATCGAGGATCTGGCACAGCTGATCTATGATTTAAAGAACTCCAACACGAAGGCCAGCATCTCCGTAAAGCTCTGCTCAGAGGCCGGAGTCGGAACGATCGCCTCCGGTGTCGCGAAGGCCGGCGCCCAGACGATCACGATCTGCGGATATGAGGGCGGCACTGGATCGGCACCGAGAAACTCCATCTACAACGCCGGAATGCCGTGGGAGTTAGGCGTTTCCGAGACTCATCAGACCCTGATCATGAACGGACTCAGGGACCGCGTGATCATCGAGACAGACGGAAAGCTGATGACAGGACGCGATGTGGCGGTTGCCTGCATGTTGGGCGCGGAGGAATTTGGATTCGGAACAGCGGCTCTCGTCACCATGGGCTGCGTCATGATGCGTGTCTGCAACCTGGATACCTGCCCGGTGGGAATCGCGACCCAGAACCCGGAACTCAGAAAACGCTTCAAGGGCAAACCGGAGTATGTCATGAATTTCATGATGTTCGTTGCGGAAGAACTCCGCGAGATCATGGCGAAGCTCGGAATCCGCACCGTGGACGAGCTGGTTGGACGTTCCGATCTCCTGATGAAGAAGAAAAACCTCTCCAACGAGCGGGCGGCAAAGGTGGATCTCTCCAGAATCTTAGACAACCCATATGTCGAAATGAAGTTAAAGGGACGGAAAGAGAAAGATATCTACGATTTCCATCTGGAGGACACCATCGATGAAAAGCTGTTCTTAAAGAAATTAAAGGCATCCGTGGCGACAGGACAGAAAAAGCGCCTGGAGG
>CAVIYT010000116.1:0-9249 GCA_963646925.1 Paludibacteraceae bacterium | reverse complement strand
TTGCGGGAAGCAGCGGATGGGTATTATCCCTCATCAGTATTCCGCTGGGAATCATGCTGATGGTATTTTATGGACTTTCAGAGTTCCTGATGCCGTATCTGACGGCGGAGATGATCGGTGATTTTTCCGCCTGCGGCGGGCTGATCCAGCTTTTAAATGCGCTGCGGATCGCAAAACTTAAGAATCCGCCGGTGGCAGACTATATTCCATCGCTGGTATTGGTATTTTTTATCAGTATGTTCTGGACAAAGTACATGTAAAGATTTAAGTTACTGTTCAGTAGGTCTGTGCACGTAACTATGAAGGTACTGAATGGTTACAGATTTGAGATTATCCGGCCCGCAGAAATTTTCTGCGGGCTATTAAAACAAAAGGGTGTTCAGTGTTTTGAACCGATATGACGGGGCAGAACCGGGGATAGAAAAATGACAGAAATGAATGGAGGAATGTGGAGTGAAATATACAGTTGAAAAATACAGGGATGAACTCCATACGCTGAACTGCACGATCTGGGATGCAGCGGAGATCAAATATGAGGAATATCGTTCAGAAGTAGCTGTGATCGCAGTACTGCGTGATCATGGCTTCCAGATCGAGGAACAGGTGGCAGATATCCCGACGGCGTTCCGCGCTGTCTATGGAAGTGGAAAACCAGTAATCGGACTTCTCGCGGAATACGACGCGCTGGATGGACTGAGCCAGCAGGCGGACTGCCTGGAAAAGAAGCCGCGGCCGGAGACAAGATATGGACATGGCTGCGGACATAACCTCCTAGGCACCGCAGTGGTGGCGGCAGCGCTGGATCTGAAGGAGTATCTGGATGAGCACCCGGGAACTGGAACCGTGATCGTTTACGGCTGCCCGGCAGAGGAAGGCGGAAGCGGAAAGACGATTATGGCGGGGGCAGGAGTCTTCGATGAGATTGATGCGGCTGTGACATGGCATCCGTGTACGATCAACGCGTCTATGGGCTGCTCCATGCTGGCAAACTGCCAGGCATATTTCAGATTTCATGGAAAGAGCAGCCATGCGGGAAACGCGCCGGAGAAAGGACGGAGTGCTCTGGATGCGGTGGAACTCATGGACGTTGGCGTGAATTTTCTTCGTGAACACATGGAGATGACGGACAGGATCCATTACGCGGTGCTGAATACCGGCGGAACATCACCGAATGTCGTGCAGTCGGAGGCGGAAGTCCTCTATCTGGTGCGCAGCCGGACAAATGCCGGGGTGAAAGAGCTCTATGAGCGTGTCTGCGATGTGGCGAGAGGTGCGGCGATGATGACAGATACGACGGTAGATATCGAATTTGACAAGGCGTGCAGCAATGTTGTCCCGAATCTTCCGCTGGGAAAACTGGCATATGAGACCATGGTGAAACTCGGACCGCCGGAGTATACGGATGAAGAGCGGGAATATGTGAAAAAATATCATGATCTTGTGGGACAGGATGCTGTTTGGAATGATGACGGAGCGGTTCCGCATTATGACATGGAACTCAGAAAGAAACTTGTCCGGGAACATCCGATGGCGGACTTTATTCTTCCTTATAAGATGGTATCCATGCCGGGAACGGGATCTTCGGACATGGGGGATGTGAGCCAGATCGCACCGTTAATTCAGATCGAGACGGCGTGCTTTACCCAGGGAGCGCAGCCGCATTCCTGGCTGTGGGTGACCCAGGGCATGTCCTCCTTTGCGGAGAAAGGAATGATATTTGCGGGGCAGGTTATGTCTGACATGACAAAACAGCTGCTTGAGGAGCCAGAGCTTTTGGAGCGGGCGAAAGAAGATTTCAGAAAGCGGACCGGCGGCCGACCGTATATCTGCCCGATCCCAAAGGGTGAGGGACCGCTGGCGAGAAAAAAGAGGCAGCAGGAGCAGGTAAGTAGAGCAGCTGAGATATCTGGAAAAGAAAACGGCGCGGCACAGGGCAAGATGGACGGAAAGGCAGGTGAGAGCCATGGCTGATGTGAAAAAATATGAAAAACTGCTCACGGAATTAGGCGGCAGACTTTGGGATCTGGCGGAGATCCGCTTTGAGGAAAAAGAATCCTCTGCCATAATGGAAGATATTTTAGAGCAGCATGGCTTTGCGGTCACACGTGGAGCGGGAGAACTTCCGACGGCGTATACCGCTGTTTATGGAACGGGAACTCCTGTGATCGGATTCCTGGCGGAGTATGACGCGCTGGACGGACTCAGCCAGAAGGCGGACTGCACAGTCCATGAACCGCGGCCCGAGACCACCCACGGACACGGATGCGGGCATCATCTCCTCGGCACCGGTGTGATCGGCGCGGCGCTGGCATTAAGAGATTATCTGGAAGCGCGTCCCGGCTGCGGCACCCTGAAAGTATTCGGCTGCCCGGCAGAGGAAGGCGGAAGCGGAAAGACGTATATGGCGAGAGCTGGAGTTTTTGACGGAATTGATATTGCCCTCACATGGCATCCGAGCACGATGAACGCGGCGATGACGGGAAGTCTTTTAGCGAACTGCCAGGCATATTTCAGATTCCACGGAAAGAGCAGCCATGCGGGCGCGGCGCCGCAGAAAGGCCGGAGTGCCTTGGATGCGCTGGAGCTTATGAATGTGGGGATCAACTATCTGAGAGAGCACATGGAGATGACGGACAGGATTCACTACGCGATCACGAATACCGGCGGCGTGTCCCCGAATGTCGTGCAGGCGGAGGCGGAAGGGCTTTACCTGGTGCGCAGCAGGAACAATGAGACAGTGAAAGAGCTGTACCGGAGAGTCGTAAACATCGCGAAAGGTGCGGCGCTCATGACAGGAACAACGGTGGATATCGAGTTTGACAAGGCCTGCAGCAACGTGGTCCCAAGTGATACGCTTGGAAAACTTCTCTATGACACGATGGTGAAGATCGGTGTTCCGGAGTATACGGAAGAAGAGAAAGCGTATATCATGGGATTCCGCAAGGTGATCGGGGACGAGACGGCGGACCATGATCTCGGAATGCTGCCGGAATTTGACCTGGAGACGAGGGAAGAACTCTGCCGGACGCATCCGATGGGAGATTTTATCCTTCCGTTTGAACCGCAGGAGGTCGTTGAGACGGCGTCCTCGGACATGGGAGACGTGAGCCAGATCGCTCCTCTGCTGCAGCTTCAGTGCGCGTGCTTCTGCCTCGGAACACAGCCCCATTCCTGGGTGGAGGTCGCCCAGGGCAAGTCATCCTACGCGGTAAAGGGAATGATGTTCGCGGCGCAGACCATGGCGGACGCGGCGGTGACGCTCTATGAGACCCCGGAACTTGTAAAACAGGCGAAAGATGAGAATGCGATGCGGACCGGTGGAAAGCCGTATGAATGCCCGATTCCGGCGGATGTGATTCCGGTTCCGTTCCGAAAGAAAAAGAAGTAGGTTTTGGGGCAGCCGGCATATTAGGACACGCCCCGTATAGGCTGTTTTTTGGAAAATAAGGACGGCGGGAAAAATTCGGTGTCGAAAAAACGAAATATAGAGACATAAGTACTTGAAGTCCTAAAAAAAGTGTACTATAATAACAAATGTCCCGCACTGACATGTGTGCAGCGCGGGACATTTTTAGAAATGGACACGTCAGCAGTTAAAAGCGATAAAGTGCTTAAAAATAAAATACGTGCTCAAAATGTGAGGATTCAGTTTTGCCAGTGTTTGGATATTGAATGATGCAGCCTAGAACGGTTGTTTTACGGTTCATATCGATATAAAAAGGCATGGGCTGGATCTGCATGAAAATAATATTTTGGGGGAGAAAATTATGTCATTCAATTACAAGAGTCTACTTCCGACACCGGCACAGATCAAGGCGGAATTCCCGCTGACACCGGAGTGTGTGGAATTAAAAGCAGCAAGAGATAAAGAAGTCGCAGATGTCATCACAGGAAAGAGCAAAAAGTTCCTCGTAATTATCGGACCGTGTTCCGCGGACCGCGAGGACGCTGTATGTGAGTATATGGGCCGTCTCGCAAAAGTCAATGAGCAGGTTAAGGACAAGCTCGTTATCGTACCGCGTGTATACACAAATAAGCCGCGTACCACAGGCGGCGGATACAAGGGAATGCTTCATCAGCCGGATCCGGAGAAGAAGCCGAACATGTACGAAGGTCTCGTTGCGATCCGTAAGCTTCATATGCGCGTGATCGAGGACTACGGATTTACGACAGCCGATGAGATGCTGTATCCGGAAAACTACAGCTATCTTTCCGATGTACTTTCCTACGTCGCGATCGGTGCGCGTTCCGTTGAGAACCAGCAGCACCGTCTTGTATCCAGCGGCATGGATGTCCCGGTAGGAATGAAGAACCCGACCAGCGGTGACCTCGGTGTTATGCTGAATGCCGTTTATGCCGCGCAGCATGGACATGATTTTATCTACCGTACATGGGAAGTTGAGACAAAGGGCAACCCGCTGGCGCACACGATCTTGAGAGGCGCAGTCAGCAAGCACGGTCAGTGCCTGCCGAACTACCATTATGAGGACCTGGAGCTTCTCTACAGTCTGTATCAGGAGAGAGAACTGTTGAATCCGGCCTGCATCGTTGACGCAAACCACTCCAACTCCAACAAGCGCTACATGGAACAGGTTCGTATTGTGAAAGAGGTTCTTCACAGCCGCCGCCACTCCGAGGAGATCCATAACTTCATCAAGGGCGTTATGGTCGAGAGTTACTTAGAGCCGGGCAGTCAGAAGATCGGTGAACACATTTACGGAAAATCCATCACGGATCCGTGTCTTGGATGGGATGAGTCTGAGAAGCTAATCTATGAGATTGCGGATGAGATCAAATAAATAAGAGATAGAAATTGCCGGTATCAGTGCGCGGAATGTGTGCTGGGAACGGAAAATAGAGTAAACATTAAGCCATCGGGATGAAAGTGAAAATTATCATTCCGGTGGCTTTTTGCTACCATGCATTTGGAGAAGCTTCCAATGGCAGTACAGGTATGCTTTTTGGTGAATTTATTTGATGTCATTAGCATTCGGGGATGCTTTTAACGAGATTTCTCTCTCATAAAAGAAGATATACTGCTGCAGCACCCCTGCAAATCCCGGATACTTTGAAAAGTATTCCTCGATCAGCGCCCGGATCGTCGGAATCGTCTTTTGTTGCGAAATAATAAACGTGATGATCATCTCCCAGAGATCCTGGTTCAGGATCCGTATCCCACTGCCGAAAGCCGCCGCCTTTGAGAGATAATCATCCGCCGGATCGATCGCCCGGATATAAGTGTCATAATCCGCCCCAAGATCAAAATAATGTTCCCAGAACGCAAATTCATCACCAGGACAGTGAAAAGTCACCTCGTCCCCATACTGCTCTACAACAAGAAGATGCCCGCCGCTGATGACACGGTAAGGCGTCTGCGGATCAGCCGGTTTACAAGGGATCAGGCGGAAACACTGACCGGAGGCGGCGATCAGGCGGATATTGAAGTTTTTAAGGTGCTTTATGGTCATAAATAACTCTCCCGAATGTATGTCTAAATATTCCAAAACTAAAGAGGAACACACAAATATGATGGAAATTCGATGCTGATATGGAGAACAGAAATTCAGATATCAAAAATACCACCCATTAGAATGTATTGCTAATGGGTGGTAAAATCTCGATTCCATATTCTGGCGCAGGAAGAAAATTACTGCTCAGCCTTCTTATTCGCCTTCGCCTGAAATTTCTCGTTCTGGATGATGAAGCGCTCGTGGCGGCCGCCGCCGATCTTGCCTTTTGCGTCGTAAGCGGCAACGTCGAATACGAGACGGCGTCCGTCTACCTCGACAAGTTCTGTCTCGCACCATACGGTCATTCCCAGCGGGGTCGGTGCGTCATGTGTTACGTTTAAGAGTGTACCTACGGTACCGCAGCCCTCATCGAGATGATCAGCAACACTCATCCATGCGGTCTTTTCCATTAAAGCGGTCATAGCCGGTGTCGCGAACACATCGAGTGTGCCGCTTCCCATTGTCTTTGCGGAGTTTGCGTCAGAGACGACAACTTCCTGTCTTCCTTTTATTCCAGCTTCCAGCATAAGTTTGTCCTCCATAATTAAAGTTTGAATATGACGCGGTTTATAGATCTTAAAAATCAGCCGAAACCGGCATGATCGTTGAAATATAAACCGGGAAAATATCGCAGGAATCAGTTTTGCTAAACCTGCGGTACACATTAGAGTATAAATTAACCGAACATGAATTGCAAGAAAAAGACTTACTGGTTTGCGATCATTTTTTTCAAATTCTCAAAGAGTTCCAGGTCGGATTTCGTCACGCGGATGTTGGAAGCGAGTTCCTTTCCGTCTGGTTCGGTGACTTTAAATTCGATGATCATGTTTTCCTGAATTCCATGCTTATAGACAGCCCGCCAGAACGCCGGAAATTTCGGATGATTTCTGGTGAAAGTCTGCCAGGAGTTCTTGAACTGCAGAAACATCATTGGGTTTATGCTCAAAATATTTTCCTCTTTCTTGAAGTGATATTCCGGACAGGGATGCAGAGGCGGATGCGGTTCATGATGTGCGTGCCGCAGCGCCGATATCCGGACTGACAGATTCCAGTATAAAATATTTGTACAGGAATTGCAAGATGTGGGAATTGTATGCTACAATTACCGAAAAGAGAAAATAGCTGGCTGGGCGGATAAAAGGAGAGATGTGCTATGTTGGAAGATGCAAAGAAGCGGATGGCTGAAAATGTCATTAGCGGTCTCAAAAAGAGAAACATAGAAGGAATTTACTGCCAGGACAAAAAAGAAGCGGCAAAGATGGTCCTCTCACTGATTGAACCGGGGGCTTCCATCGGTTGGGGTGGTTCCGCGTCGGTCCGGGAGCTGGGAGTTTTAGACGAACTGAAAAAAGCGGGACATGAGATGCGGGATTATCCGATGAAGGATAAGGAAGTTATGGGAAATCCGTCTTATCTCGGTTCATGCAGTTCAGATTATTTCCTTATGGGAACGAACGCGATCACCGTGAAAGGTGAACTGATCAATATCGACGGTGCCGGAAACCGTGTGGCGTGCCTGATCCATGGTCCAAAACATGTGATCGTTGTTGCCGGTATGAATAAGTTGGTGCGAAGCATTGAGGATGGGATCGACCGGATCCAGACCCAGGCCTGTCCGATCATCGCGGATGCCACTGGGCGGAAAACGCCCTGCGGTGTAAAGGGAGTCTGCATGGACTGCCAGTCCCCAGACTGTATGTGCTGCTCGATTGTTGTTACGAGAAGATCCCGATATGACGGGCGGATCAAGGTCGTGATCGTTGGGGAAAATTTAGGTTACTAAAAATGAGATTACTGGAGGAACCCAATGTTTTTTATTGGTGGAATTACTCAGGGGACAAAGGAACTTGTTTATAACGCGGCGGCGATGATCTGTGGGCGCTGCGGGAGATATGGACGGTATCAGGTGTTTATGACCTATATGTGCCTGTCCTTTTTCTTTATTCCTATCTTTAAGTGGAACCGGAAATATTATGTGAAGACGAGCTGCTGCGGGACGGTGTACCAACTGAACGAGGAAGTCGGAAAGCGGATCGCCGCGGGAGAGGATGTTTCGATCCGCGAGGAAGATCTGACGCTCGTCTCAGAGGGACATGACGCCCCGGCGTGGGATGTGCCGGTGAAGCGCTGTTCGAACTGCGGTTACGAGACGAAGGAAAATTTTGAGTACTGCCCGAAGTGTGGAAAGAGGTTTTAAGACATGAAGATCACATATATTCATCACAGCGCATTTCTCGTGGAGACGGAATCAGCGTACCTGCTGTTTGATTATTTTCAGGGGAACCTGCCGGAATTCTCTGAGGAAAAGCCGCTCTATGTGTTCGCCAGCCACAGACACCCGGATCACTTTTCAAAGGTGATTTTTGAACTGGAGCAAAAACATCCGAATATCCATTATATTCTGGCGTTTGATATCTGGAGCAAGCGTGTTCCGAATCCGTGCAGGGAGAAAACAGAATTTTTAAATCCGGGACAGGTGCTGGACGACGGGACGCTGAAGGTCGAGGGATTTAAGTCCACGGACGAAGGCGTCGCGTTCTGGTGCAGCGTGGATGGCCTGAAGATCTACCATGCGGGCGATCTGAACCACTGGTACTGGGACGGGGAAGACCCGGAGTGGAATAAGAATATGACGAAAGCTTACCGGGAAGAGATCGCGAAGATGCATGGACGGACGGCGGACATCGCGTTTCTGCCGCTGGATCCGAGACTCGGAGAGTATTTTTATCTGGGAATCGATGACTTTATGAAGGAAGTCGACGCGAAGCGCATTTTCCCGATGCATTTCTGGGGAGAATATGATGTGGCGGAACGGCTGAAACAGCTGCCGTGCTCGGCGGGGTACTGCGACAGAGTTGTGGAGATTCATGAAGAGGGCGAAGGCTGGGCGATCTGATTGCAGTGGCCGGAGCAACGGAAAAACACTCCTTGCAGGAGAGCAGGTATAAAGCTTAGGATGAGATAAAATCGGGCTTGAGGCTCAAAAAGAGCATCCGAAAGCAGAATTTAAAAGCGCATGCTAGAGAATCAGAAAATATTGAAGCTATTGATCATAGAAAAATGAATAGGAGCACATTATGAAATTTACATTCGCGCACAACAATTTTAATGTCACAGATCTGGACAAGTCCTTAAAATTCTATGAGGAAGCTCTTGGATTAAAAGAAGTAAAAAGAAAAGAAGCGGCGGACGGCAGCTTTATCCTGGTTTACCTGGGAGACGGCGTGACACCGCACCAGCTGGAGCTCACATGGCTGAGAGACTGGGAGAAAGATCATTATGATCTTGGAGACAATGAGTTCCATCTCGCGTTCCATGTGGATAATTTTGAGGCAGCCCACGCGAAACATAAAGAGATGGGATGCATCTGCTTTGAGAATGAAAAGATGGGAATCTACTTTATCACAGACCCGGATAACTACTGGCTGGAGATCGTGCCGACGAGAAAGTAACGGAGATTCCACAGAGAGTAGAAAACTGTTCAATCATAAGCCACAGTTGACTGGGGCTGAAAGCGGAAAACAGATCACAAAATACAGGAGGAGTTAAGATGATTCTGATCAAAAACGGACGTGTGGTAGACGCAAAGAGCAATACAGACGAGATCCTGGACGTTGTCATTGACGGCGGAAAGATAAAGACAATCGGAAAAGTGGAAGATGACGGAAGTTATGAGCAGGTGATCGACGCAGCGGGCTGTGTCGTAGCACCGGGACTGATTGATGTCCATGTTCATTTC
>CAVIYT010000115.1:0-17014 GCA_963646925.1 Paludibacteraceae bacterium | reverse complement strand
CAGTGCGACATCCGTTGTCCTTCCAAGCGATAATGCGGATGGAACCGGAAGCAGCGGATCCACAAAGTCTGAGACCGTTCCCGAAACTGTCCCCGAGACCACAAAGGCAGCACCGAAATCACCGCTTGACCAGGTATATATTCCGAGAGGACCCGGATATGAATAATTAAATCCTGCAATTTATCAAATACGCCGAACAGAACCTGATCTACCCGGCGTATTTTTATGGGGTTAAGTTTTAAGTTGCTCAATCTCGGCATATTTCTACGCCAGGCACTGGCATTTGAGGCAATTTGCAGTTTCACAATTTAGCGTTAAATTGATACAGAAAAAGTCCCCCGGCTTCGCTTCATACCAGGGGACTTCTCTCTGTCTTTATTTACATCATGGCTTTTCTGTAAATACGATCTTTATGCTTCTTTTCTCTTCTTCATCTCTTCGATCATCACCGGAAGAACCTTTGTGACATCGCCGACGATTCCCACATCTGCCACATCAAAGATGGACGCGTCCTCGTCTTTGTTGATCGCTACGATGTAGCCGGAACCGATCATGCCGGATACGTGCTGGGTGGCACCGGAGATTCCGCACGCGATGTAGAGCTTCGGAGCGACGATCTTGCCGGACTGGCCGACCTGGTGGGCTCTGGATACCCAGCCCTCCTCGATTGCCGGTCTTGTGGCTCCTACAACGCCTCCCATGACATCTGCGAGCTCCACTACAAGGGCGAAGTTCTCCTTGCTTCCCATTCCTCTTCCGCCGGATACGATGATCTGGGCTTCCTCGAGATTGACGCTCTCAGCGATCTCCTTAACGGTCTCGATGACCTTTGTGCGAACTGCGTCTGCCGCTGCATCCTCCGCGATGACCTCGCCGGTTCTGCTCTCATCCAGTGCTTTCGCAAAAGATCCGGAGCGGACGGTTGCAACATGCGGAAGGTTCTCTCCCATCTTCATGTCGTTTAATACGTTTCCGTTGTAAGAAAGTGCGGTATAAACGCCGTCTGCGGTGATTCCTGTCACATCTGTCACACAGCCGGACTCAAAAGCCGCGGAGACAGCCGGAGCGATCATTTTTCCGTCCGGTGTTCCTGCCATGTAGAGTGCCTTCGGCTGGTATTTCTCCGCAAGTTTTACGAGGATCTGTTCCTTCTCCTCTGCCTGGAGTCCTTCCTCGCCTGCTGTGAGAACCTTGGAAGCTCCTGCCGCAATCACTGCCTTTGTATCGGTGTCTTTTCCGAATACAACGGCAATCACTTCCTCACCATTTGCCTTCGCAAGCTCTGCTGCCTTGCTGACAGTCTCAAGTGCCGCGCCGACCGGTGCGCCGTCTGCGCTCTGGGCGTAGACCATGATATTCTTTCCATCTGTATATTTCATTGTCTCAATTTCCTTCCACGCTTAATTTGGGTTATCGCACATGCACTGACTGCACGCGCTGTATCCATTCCTACCGATCCGGCAATTTATCAGATCGCTTTTGCTTCGCTCATCATGGCAAGTGCCTGACTTACTGCATCTGCCGGGTCCTCTGCCTTGATCTTAACACCTGCATCTCTCTTTGCCGGCTCATAGACCTTGAGAACCTCCACCTGTGCTTTCTCTGCCTCTGCGGCCGCAAGCTCCTCGATCGGTTTCTTTCTCGCTGCCATCTTGCTCTTGATCGTTGGGTAACGCGGATCATACTCCGGTTTGTTGACGGTCACAACACACGGAAGCTCAGACTCGATCATGCGGTAACCTTCCTCAGTCTCCTGCTTTGCTGTCACATTTCCTTCTCCTGCCGTGATATCAACGACATCTGCTGTCACCGGTGCGGAGAGTTCTTTTGCGAGGATCGTTCCAACCTGTCCGGAAGCGAAATCTGTGGTCTCTTTGCCGCAGAATACGATGTCAAATTTCTTTCCTGTCTTTTCCTCGATGGCTTCCTTCGCTATCTTCAGCTTCTTCGCGATGATCTCCGGATCCTCGCTCTGGTAAGCGTCGTCTGCCGCGAGATACGCGTAGTCCGCGCCAACTGCCAGGCAGTTCTTTAAGGAATTCTTTACGGTCTCATCGCCGATGGAAAGGACTGTCACCTCTCCGCCTGCCGCCTCTTTTAAGCGGACAGACATCTCCAGTGCATATGTATCAAATGCGTTTACTACCGGTGTCACGCCGTCAAGAGCCGGCGCACCTGTCTTCGGATCCAGGGCGATCTCAACGGAATCGTCCGGAACCTGTTTTACACATACTAAAATTTCCATGTTTTCCTCCAAAATTTATCCGGCTCCGGCAGTACCAGTTCTTCGCTGGCACTGCCGGTCCGGTGTAATATCTCGAAATTTGGCGGCTTTAACAGACGTTCCTCCGCCATTCATTTGTCCTTACACGCAAATAGCGTTTTACTTTCCAATCACATTGTTGGCTACAACGATTCTCTGTACCTCGTTCGTTCCCTCAAAGATCTGGAAGATCTTCGCGTCTCTTAAAAGCTTCTCAACCGGGTACTCTCTGCTGTATCCATATCCGCCGAACATCTGGATCGCCTCGGAAGCAACTTCCATTGCGATATCGGAAGCGTAGCATTTTGCGATGGCGGATTCCTTGCTGTACGGAAGTCCCATGTCCATCTTTGTCAGAGCGTGTGCTACCATCTGGCGGGCTGTCTCGGTCTTGATCTCCATGTCAGCTACCTTGAACTGTAATGCCTGATTCTTGATGATCGGCTTGCCGAACTGGATTCTCTCCTTGCCGTACGCAACTGCCTCGTTGATGCCTCTCTGGGCGATACCTGTGGCAACGCAACCCATCCATGCGCGGGCCTGGTCGAGAGTCTTCATTGCGATTCCGAAGCCCTTTCCTTCCTCACCGATGAGGTTTGCTACCGGAATTCTGCAGTCTTCAAATACAACATCACAGGTGTTGGATGTACGGATACCCATCTTGTTCTCCTCATGTCCTGTGGAGAGACCCGGAGTTCCGGCATCAACTAAGAACATGGAGATTCCCTTTACACCTTTGGATTTATCGGTCATGGCTGTTACACAGTAGAAGGAAGCAACACCGCCGTTTGTGATGAAGCATTTTCTTCCGTTTAATACGTACTCGTCACCGTCTTTTACGGCTGTTGTCTTGCCTGCGCTCGCATCGGAACCTGCGCCCGGCTCTGTTAAACAGAACGCGCCGAAGCCGCCGTCGAGAACGAGGTCGCAGACATGCTGTTTCTGCTCATCATTTCCCGCAATCAGAACCGGTTTCATGCCGAGGCCGCTGGCAGAGATCGTTGTCGCAAAACCTGCGTCAGCGATTGCCATCTGCTCGATGAGGGCAGCTACATCCACACGGGAGAGACCCGGACCGCCGAACTCTTCCGGAACTTCCAGAGCCTGGTAGCCCTGCTCGATCGCTTTCTCGTAGATCTCCTTCGGCCATTCGCCGGAAACATCATATTCTTTGCACTGTTCTACGACTTCTTTATCACAGAAATTTTTAACGTCCTGCAGGAGGTCCTGCGCTTCTTCAGAAATTAAGTATGCCATAATCAAATTCCTTTCTTTTCTAATTGTACCGACCGGTGCATGGGGGAAGCCGGTCGACAGACAGTTTAACAAATATAATGGTGTACGGCGGCTGTCTCACAGGGAGGAAAAGGACTGCCGCCGGGAATATCAATTTTTCTCTGTGCCGAAAATTTTCTCAACAACTTCTGCGGAGCAAAATCCGTTTTACGCCTCTTCCTTCGGATCATAGCAGATCTTGCCCGGGTTTAAGATCATCTTCGGGTCAAAGGTCTCCTTGATTCCGCGCATTAAGCGCATGTTCACCGGACCTGCGAACTCAGCAAGATATCCTTTCTTTCCGAAGCCGATTCCGTGCTCACCGGAGATCAGGCCGCCGAGCTCTGCTGCCTTCTTGTAGATATCTGCCATGAACTCGGAAACTTCTTTCTTGAAGGTCGCCTCATCAAGATCGTTTGCGCATGTATAGATATGTAAGTTTCCGTCTCCTGCATGTCCGAAACTCTTTACCGCGAAATCATACTTCTCGGAAACACCTTTGACGTATGTTAAGTAATTTGCGATCTGGTTTACCGGAACAACAACGTCGCACTCGTCGAGAAGCTTCGTCTCCGCCTCGATGGCCTCAAGGAAGGAGCTTCTCGCTGCCCAGGCGTCTTTCTTCTTCGCCGGTGTGTCAGCCACGAGAACATCCACAGCGCCCGCATCTAAAACAACTTCCGCGGCCTGCTCGGTGAGTTCTTCCAACTGTTCCATGTTGTCGCCGTCGAATGTCACAAGGAGGTAAGCGCCGATATCAACACCCTCGACCTCTTTCGGGAATACGCTCTTTCCGAGGTAGCGCTCGGAAGCGAGAACGATCTCTTTCTCCATGAATTCCAGAGCCTGCGGCTGGAAATGGTTCATGAAGAATTTCGGAACTGTCGCGATACAGTCTTCCAGATTCTCATACGGGATAATGAGACTGATAGTTTCCTTCGGTGCCGGGATCAGCTTTAAGGTGAGCTCTGTGATGATACCTAAGGTTCCCTCGGAACCGATCATTAAGTTCAGCAGGCTGTAGCCGGTACTTGTCTTGGAAACGGTAGCTCCAAGTTTTACGATCTCACCAGTCGGGAGAACAACGGTCATGGCGCGAACATAATCTCTTGTGCATCCATATTTTACCGCGCGCATGCCGCCTGCGTTTGTGGAAACATTGCCGCCCAAGGTCGCAAACTTTTCACCCGGATCCGGCGGATATAAGAGGCCCTGTTTCTGTGCATCCTCCGCGAGGTCGTTTAAGAGAACGCCCGGCTCCACGCGTACTACGAAGTTTTCAAGGTCATAGCCCAGGATCTTGTTCATCTTGCTCATGTCGATCATGACGCCGCCGTCTACCGCAACAGCTGCTCCGGTAAGACCGGTTCCTGCTCCTCTCGGGATCACCGGGATGGAGTTCTCATAACAGACTTTCACGATCGCCGCAATATCCTCTGTCGTTGTCGCCTCGATCAGAACTTCCGGTGCGCCCTTTCCGTAGATCGGCATCTCGTCGTGGAAATAGTCGCTGTTGATCTCATCGCCTGCGTATACTTTTCCGGGAACGATCGCTTTGAACTGTTCCAGGATCTCAGGCGTTACCTGATTATACTTCTTTGCCATGTTTGTTTTCTCCTCTTCTCATACATTGCTGCCGCTCATGTGATATACGTGCGGTTTTGTGTAGTGCAATTGATTCTCATTTTTATTGGTAGTACCAATGTTGGTATTTTTTTTAACAATGTGAACATTTATATATTTTATGCACACATTGTTGTTTTATAATTGATTATTGGTAGTACCAATTCTGTTTTAAAAATAACTGCTTTCTTGCAAGCAGTGTATTTTTTCTGATACAATCATATTACTGTCTCTATTTTTTGTCAAGACTTTTTGTTTTTCTTTGCGTGAATTTCACACGGATTGTTTGATTTTTGTCAAGCCCGTTAAACTTGTGTCAAAAGTTTCTTTTACACTCAAACTACACTTGATCCCTGCAACCTGTGATAGATCACTTGTCTTTCCGCGGTTACAGTACGCTTTTGATCATCTGGGCATATTCCGGCAACAGTGAATCGCAGATTTGTCGTGAATTGGGGGGCTTTTTTTATCGGCTCAGCATCACATATACTGATAAATATAATGGAAATGCAACTTCAATCCCTCTCTCGCCTTCTCGATATTTCCCTCCGCGAAGCCTTCCGCCAGGGTCCTGTGGGCACGGCTTAAGAACTGCTCACTGTGCATTCCCTCGATGATCTTTCCCCGCATCTTCGGGATATAGTCGTCCATGATCTTGTTGAGTGCTTTATAGTTTGCCAGCATGCAGAAGTTTCCGGATGCCTCGATGAGGAGATAGTGGATCGCCTTATCCCAGCGGACGCGCTCCTCCTCCGTCTCCGCCCGCTCCAGGTTATCGAGATAGGACAGCATTTTCTGGCGCTGGTCCTCCGTCGCCTGTTTCACGCCTGTCTCAAGGGCACCCCACTCCAGGGTGGAACGGAATTCCGTGATCTTATCCACGTCGATCTTCTTTAAGATATACATGAACGACAGCATCTCCGCCAGGATCTCATCAAAATTCCCGGAGATATAGTTTCCAGCGCCCTGCTGGCTCTCGAGAACTCCCATATTTTCCAGGATCCGGAGTCCCTCCCTCGCGGAATTCCGGCTGATCTCCAGCTTCTGGGCAAGCTCCCGCTCCGGGAGAAGCTTCTCCCCCGCCTGGATCTCTCCGCTTCCGATTCCATGTTTTACATATTCAATGACTTTCTCGTAGGATTTCTCCATTTTTATTTCAGTGGTCCTTTCTTTTAACCGGCATTTCTGTTTTCCTGCTCCCATGTGCTGATACACATATTCTGCAAATACGTCATCTCACAACAGACTTCATGTTCGTTCCGGTGCAAGACAGAATATGCCTTTTATGTAATAGAAAATTTCCTATTACGTAAAAACACAGCCGCTGTCATTGAAACAGATCGGAACTTCCATTTCCACACCCATAACAACCCGCAGTCCGGCTGTGTTCCTAGATACCTTTTCTCGTTCGGATCTCCCCGTAAGACCAGTTTTACTCTTCCATCGCCTTCTTGATCGCCTCAAAAAGCTCATCGTACGTCTCGAACGCTGTGATCTCCGGATGATCTTTCTTGATCTGCTCCGTGCTGCGGAATAAAAATCCCGCCTTGCTCGCCTCGATCATTCCGAGGTCATTGTAGCTGTCACCGCTCGCGATCGTCTCAAAACCGATGGACTGAAGAGCCTTCACCGTCGTATACTTTGACTTCTCGATCCGCATCTTAAATCCCGTGATCTCCCCGTCCGGAGCGACTTCCAGGGAATTGCAGAAGATCGTCGGCCAGCCAAGCTTCTTCATAAGCGGCTTCGCAAACTGTGTAAACGTGTCACTGATGATGATGACCTGACCAAGCTCACGAAGCTTATCAAGAAACTCCTTCGCGCCCGGAAGCGGATCGATCTTCTCGATGGTCTCCTGAATCTCCTTCAGTCCCAATCCGTGTTCTTTCAAGATTCCAAGTCTCCAGCGCATCAGCTTATCATAATCCGGCTCATCTCTCGTCGTTCTCTTAAGCTCTGGAATTCCGCTGGCCTCCGCAAACGCGATCCAGATCTCCGGCACCAAAACTCCCTCTAAATCTAAACATGTGATATACATAACGCATTCCTCCACAATTCGATTGTACTGCCATAATGTAAGTATTATACCATTACCGGATCTAAAAATCTATAACCGCTTTGCGCGGAAAACATATAAAAATATGCTGCCCGCAGAATCTCCCCTGCCAGACAGCATATATTCATCTTAGCCGCACGATCATCCAGCCTGCTCCTTCAGATACTCATACATCACCCGAGCCCCATCACAGATGCTTGCGAGCTCCGCATGCTCCGACGGATTGTGCGAAACACCGCCGCGGCAGGGAATAAACACCATACCGGAATCACAGATCTCCGCAAAGGACATGGCATCATGACCGGCACCGCTGGGCATTCTCCGGCTGGAAATTCCAAGCTGCTTCGCCGCCTGCTCCAGGCCATCCTCAACCGCCACGCTCATACTGATCGGCGGAATACTGTTGATCTTCTCCGCCACATACTCCACGCCGCGCTTCTTGCAGCTCTCCCGCACCGCAGCCTTAAACGCCCGCTCCATACGGTCCAGACTGTCCTGATCGATTCCGCGCATGTCCACACCAAGCTCCACCCGGCCAGGGATCACATTCAGCACATTCGGATGATTCTGAACCACGCCCACCGTCGCCACCGACTGGTACACAGATTCCCACTTTCCGATCTTCTCCATCTCCAGAATGATCTCCGCCGCCGCACAGAGCGCATCACTTCTCATATCCATCGGCGTAGCGCCCGAATGCTCCGCCATCCCGCGCAGATACACCCGGTACCGCACCGGTCCCGCGATCGTCCCGACAATGCCGACCTCCGTCTCACACTCCTCAAGCACCTTACCCTGCTCAATATGTAACTCCAGATATCTCTTGAGCCCTGATATCTTCTTCGGATGAAGCGTCAGCCCCCTCCTCTCAAAAATACTCTCCAAAGACTCTCCATCCTTCGAGACCAGATGCCCGATATCCTGCTTATAAACCTCATGCGTGATCAACCCGCTTCCGATCGTACAGCACCCAAAATTGCTCGACTCCTCACACCGAAACGCCCCCACACGAAGCGGGATCCTGATCCCAGCCTCCTTCGCCCAGTGCATCACCATAAGCCCCGCAATCACACCAGCCACACCATCATACCGCCCGCCGTCAATCACCGAATCCAGATGCGACCCGATCAAAGTATACCCGTCCGTCTCCGTATTCGCCACATAAGTATTCCCAACCTCATCCGTTATCACCGATGCCCCGAGCTCCCTTCCAAGCCCCTTAAACACCTCATGCATCGCGTCCTCCGTCTCCGAATACCCCAGCCTCGTCACGCCGCCCTGCGCTGTACTTCCAATATCATAAAAACTCTGAAACAACTTCTCACAATACTGAATATCCTCGTCCCGATGCTTCATAACCAGTACCTCCTGAGTTCCCTAAGTATTTTCCGATCTATCTTGCATTTATATGATCCATCTAATCCCGTTGTTCCACAACGAAAAATATTTCTGACACTACCATTATACCTTACAAAAACTCAGAATTATATACCCTTTTATACAAACCTATCCGCGCCTTTTTGTCCCCCAGGACAAAAACAGCCCTCCAGTCACCTCGATTACGCCAATGCACAGCGGGGGTGAGGCTTCGGGCACGGACGCGCCTGATTTTGGGGGCTGGCTTCCTCTTGGCACGCGGGAGAATGCGTTGGAGGACAGGGGATACTTGTTTGAGCCGCAGGCGAGTTGTGTCCCCTGTTCTCCGCCCTTAGCATTCTTCCGGGTGCTTAGAGGAACCGCCCTCAAAATCCTCAAAGCGTCCGCGCCCGAAGCCTCACCCACGCGTATCTTTCGTCATTCCTTCATCCCCGGCTTAAACACGATCGCCCCCAGATACCCAAAAACCAACGCCCCGCTGATTCCCACAGCACTGGCAGTAAATCCCCCTTTAAATATCCCAAGCGCCCCATCCTCAGCCATCGCCTTCACAACGCCTTTCCACAACGTATTCCCAAACCCAAGTAACGGCACGGTCGCCCCAGCCCCCGCCCACTCAGCAAACGGCTCATAGATCCCCAGAAATCCAAGAATACTCCCACTTACCACCAGAAATACCATAATTCTCCCCGGCATCATCTTCGTCTTATCCATCAAGATCTGCACCAGCATGCAAATCACTCCACCAACAAGAAACGCTCTGATATATTCCATAATTATACTTTCTCCATTTCTCATATCTAAAATTCATACTTTTACATTCCATATGAGCCGCATATATCTTCACTTAATTCCTCTGCCCACCGAGCCTTTCACTATTCAAAGTTTTCTTGATCCCAGTCACAATAGGGAATCCGGCGTCTCCAACACCACCCCATGCGCGATCCCCGGCACACTCTTCCCCTCATTAAAACTCACCGTAGAGAGCAGCGCCCCGGTAGGCAGAAACAACACTCTCTTCCACTCTCCGCTCCTGATCTTCGGCAGAATATACCCGCAAAGCACCGCCGCCGAACACCCGCATCCGCTTCCCCCCGCATGGGTATCCTGCTCCCCCGGCGAAAACATCTCGATCCCGCAGTCCATATACCGGCTCTCGATCCGATACCCCGCCTGCATCAGATAATCAAGAAGCAGACGCCGTCCCACAGTCCCCAGGTCCCCTGTGATGATCTTATCATAATGCGTCTCATCCACTCCAAGATCCCTGAAATTCCGCAGGACCGTGTCGAGCGCCGCCATCGCCATGGCCGCCCCCATGTTCATGGAATCATGAAAATCCATATCCACGATCTTCCCAGCCGTCACCGCCGTGATCTTCGCAAGCGGCGGCTCCTTCCCCCGGTAATCCCCGGAAGAAACGATCACCGCACCGCACCCCGTCACCGTCCAGGTAGCCGAATACGGTCTCTGATTCCCGTACTCCAACGGAAACCGGAACTGCTTCTCCGCTGACGCAAAATGGCTGGACACACTCACAAGTACATGATCCGCAAATCCGCCCTCCACGCACATGGCACCAAGTCCCAGACCTTCCCCCATGGTGGAACATGCCCCGTAAAGCCCGAACATCTGGATCTCCAGATTCATATTTCCAAAAGATGTGGCAATGAGCTGAGCCAGAAGATCCCCCGCAAACGAATACCGGATCTCCTCCCTCGAAAGCCCGCTCTTCTCAATCACGAGCCCCGCCGTCCTGCTCTGAAACTCACTCTCCGCCTCCTCCCAGGTCTTCTTTCCCAGCATGGAATCCAGCTCCACCCGGTCAAAATATTCCCCCAGGGGCCCGTCTCCTTCCTTCTTTCCAACTGTCGAGGCAGCCGCCGTGATCACCGGCGGATTCTGAAATACGACGCTTGCACGTCCCCGCTGCTTTCTTCCCATCTCTGTTTTCTCATTCATTTTTCCATCCGCTCCCATCTTTATTTCAGATTCCATCCATCTGTCAGTTACACCCATACATATCGTACTTTTCGAACGACACCAATTCCAATCATACTAAATAAATGTACCTTAACACTCCAGTGCCCTGCCTAGTCACTCGCAGCAGACTACACCCTCACACAGGTTCACCAAACTTAAGGTCTCCATGCAAATATAATTCCCAGAACAGCAAAAAAGATGCAGGAATCCGAAGTACCTCTCGAATTTCTGCATCTTTTCCAAACTATTCACATACTATTTTTCACTCACATCGCTTGAAGCAGTCCCAGCATCACCGCATACACCGCCTCATTCGCTTTCACCACAAACGCCAGCTCCTCCTTCGCCTGATTCAGCCTGTGAAACAGCCGCCTCACACTCCGATCCGCAGATCGCAGATACCCTGCTTCATCATAAAAATATCTCTCATCCAGCAAAACAACCAGCCGGTCCACATCCTCGCTGATTCCATCATTTTCCTCAAAGTACCGATACTCTCGCGCCTGGTAACCCTTCAAAAGCTTCTCCGCTTCCCTGTCATCATTCGCGTACCCCACCGAAATATGAGGATACAGCCGTTTTCCCTTTCCTCTCTCCAGATGCATCATATTCTGGATGAATATCGATAATTCCGCATTCGTCCGGATCCGGTTCGTCATCCGGAACATCTGTACCTCCGGCATCACGTTCCGCAATTGTTTCACACTCTGATCCATCTCGTCCGGCGAGATCGCATCCTCACAGTCCCCGGAAAAGATCACCGGACGCCCGGAGCTGATCTTTGCCAACAGCTCCCATGTCCCAGGACTTAAAAGATGTGCCTCATCCACCAGAACCGCGGAATACTCTTCCAGACCGCGCCCCGGTCCAATTTCCGAATCCGGCAGATACTCCACTCTCCGGAGCCGTTTATGAAGCCGTTTCCAGTCCTTTCTGCTCTCCCCGCAGTGGATCATGCAGACCTTCTGCTTCCCGGAAAGCTTCATGGCGATATCATAGAGCAACAGCGTCTTTCCCGTCCCCGGAAGTCCCGTAAACCAGTACGCCCCGGTCCGCTCCGCCCGGATCTTCTTTAAGATCTGGCGCTCGATATCCCTCTGCTGGGCCGTCAGAAAATACTCCTTATTTAAAAACCGTTCCGGCTCCATGATCGGCGAGATCAGATACAATTCCGCCCGGAACAGCTCCTCCACATCGCCCTCATAATCTTTTCCGCCGTCTCTCAGATCCGCGCACAGCTGCTCCCAGTCCGCGTCCACAATCCTGTCATGATTCGTCAGGCGGACAAGCCGGTTCTGGCTGCTGATATATGTATAAGACCGGATCGTCTTTCCCTGCACCGCGAGATAATACCGGTTCTGTATCAACTGCTTCCGCAGCGCCTCGTCGGAGACCACGCCGCTCTTCAGTTCCACATTCACGATCTGATCCTCCCTGATCTGCAGAAGGTCAAACTCCTTCCCCAGCCTCGGGATCTGAAACGAGTAAAAGAACCGCAGCGCATACACCTCGTCCATGTGCGTCTCCAATTCCCGCACAAAAGCCTTCATGCTGTCAAGCTCCCACTCCCGCACCTTCAAAAAGTACCCGCGCCCCGACATCTGCCGTTCCAGCTTCTGGACGCAGGAAATATTCTGATTTCTTGTAAGCGTGTAGATCGATACTGATTTCACATTTTCCCCCGCTCATAAAATTTATTTCACACGGCAGACATTCACCACAGCCGCCGCATATTCTCTCTTCATTATACGTTCCTGACGTCCCATTTACAAGTATCTTGACGCTGCCGCAAAACCCTGATGAACCCGCAAATTTCAAAAAAGAGCAAACAAAAAATGCCTCCCCGCAAAGGAATCATCTCCCTTACGCGGAAAGGCATTTCACGATCTTATTTCACGTTCCAATCAGCCCTCAAACGGCTTTACATCCTTAACAGCTTCCTTCGTTTTGATCTCCTGGTCGTTGTTGTCGATGTCGATGAGTTTGTATTTGTCATTGCCCATGTGGAGTTCTTTCATGTAAGTAAGCTGACGAAGGCCATGGCGGGTCTCCATACGCTCTATGAGGTCCTTGTGCTGGTCTTCCTTTAACGCGTATACAAGGTCTACGGAAGCCTGATCAGCCGCGAGGATATCGTGGGAAGCGATGATGCCGATATTCGGTGTTACGACCGGTGCTGCGGCACAGCCCTCACAGTCGCAGGATACGGACATGTTGCGGAGCACGTTCACATATGTAATGTGCTCGCCAAAATGGTCTACAACGGATTTTGTGGACTCAGCGATACGCTCCATGAGTTCTTCCATGCTGATGCTCCACATATTGTCGGATCCCTCTGTGGTGTGGATCATTCCCTTGCCGACACGTCCGTCCGCGCATCCGATTCCGATATTCTTGTTGGAACCGCCGAATCCGCCCATCGTATGTCCTTTGAAATGGGTCAGGACAACGAGGGAATCATAGTTGGCAAGATTCTTACCTACGGACATCTCGGTAAACCATTTTCCACCCTTTACCGGGAACATGACCGTTCCGTCCTCATCGAGGATATCCACCGGGCAGAATGTCCAGCCATTGACTTTCAGAGTCTCTCTGTGCTGCTCTGTAGTATAACGGTCGCCCTCATAGTATGTATTTGTCTCAACGATCTTTGCGTCCGGAAGATCCTTCTCAACCAGCTCCTTTACCCATGGGCGTGGGATGATATTCGGACCATTCTTCTCACCTGTGTGAAGCTTGATTCCGATCTTTCCTTCAATATGTTCATTGACACGCTCAAAGATCTTTCTTAATCCTTCCGGGGAAAGGTCTCTTGTAAAATATACAACAGACTCCTCTCCTGTTCTCTCTTCAAATGGGATATAGCGCTCTCCGCCGGTTCCCGGTAAAATTTTCTGTGCCATAATGTCCTCCTTTTTACAATAAAATGTTTGCAGCCGCCCCCATATCCACACAGCCGCAGAAGTTCATTCTTTGATTTTATTATAAAACTTAAACCATGGTTTAAGTCAAGACTTTTTTGTCAAATGGGACAGCCTTTCTTTCACGTCAACATTCCTGACGCATCAAAAAAACTGTCCCCTATTTCTAAAACCTCCAGAAATATTTTACCATCCCCAGCGCCCAGCTCGCAAAGATCCCATAGAGGATCACCGGCCCCGCGATCGTAAAGATCTTGCAGCCGATCCCGAAGACATGACCTTCCGCCTTGTACTCGATCGCCGGGGAAACCACGGAGTTCGCGAAGCCCGTGATCGGCACAAGCGCTCCCGCGCCGCCGAATTTTACGATCTTCTGGTACACATGAAATCCGGTCAGGATGACGCTGAGCCCGATGAGACTCAACGTGGTCCACGCCGCCGCGCTCTCCTTCTCGATCCCAAAGAACATGTAGACGGACGTGAACACCTGTCCTAACATGCAGATCAGCCCACCGACCAGGAATGCCCGCCAGAGATTTTTCCATGTATTGTGGACTGGGGTCACCTGTTTTACATATTTTCCATACTCTTTCTTATCGATCTCCATAAATTCCTCCATGTACTTTTCAAGCAATCTTACATTCATTCTGCCAAACTCACGTTTACAGTCCTGACCGTAAGAACACATAGATATATATTTTCATGCCATCCCAGCATTCTTCTCAAATCGTATTTTCTGCCGAGACTCTCAGCTGTCACCGATATTTCCTCATCATCCAAATCCCCATAAAAAATACACCGCCGACCCAAACGCCTTTCCTGCTGCCACCGCCAGTATCACATACTGCAGCCCCACTGCCAGCCTAATCCGCCGGTTCAGGACCGGCAGTGCCTTCAACGTCTCCGCAAGCGACATCACGAGACATCCCACAAAGATCCCGACAGCCGTCCCGCACACCGCCAGCACCGCTTTTCCCGGGAACGGAAACGGCACGCTGTAGAGATCCGCGAGATTCCCCCACGTCCCCCCGAGGATCAGAAGTGTCTCATAAAGGATCACATGTTCCGCCGTGTGGGTCACGCCGATGAGTCTCGGGAACACGCCGATGATGGCGAGAAAGGCGAAGATCCCGGCGGCGATCACCGCCCCGGCGCCCAGACCCGCAAAGGCCAGGATCCCAAGCTTAAGATACATCGACCCCAGACTCCTTTCTTCCGCCGTTTTTGATAAGCGTCTTGTTCAGATTCTCCTCATAGAGCCGCATCTCCACCTCGATGGGTGTCGGATCCACCGTGATCTTCCATGTCGCGAAATGGTTAAAGAAGATCAGGATTCCCAGTGCCAACCCCACAGAATAGGACGCCTCCAGGATCGTCGGTCCGTCCGCCCGGGTTCCGATGATCATCTCGTAGAGCTTTGCGAACACATCTGTCACATTGGCGTCGTTGTTGAAGGTCATAATGGCAAAGGCCGCCCCGAAAAATGCCACGGCGGACACCATGGCTGTCTTCATCCACTCCCAGACCAGACTTTTCTTCTTCCCAGCCCGGTATGTGACCACGAAATCAGATTCCCCGATATTGTCCACCTGGATATTCTGGCCGGTCTTCTCGATCTTTTCTACGAGATCCATAACGTTTCCGACAAAGGCCGCCTCTTTTCCCTTCCCGGAAAATGAGGTGACCTTCACGGCTTTCGCCTTAGCCTCCGCCGCCCTGTCTCTGCTGTGGACATCGGCGATCATCCCCAGGTAGACTTCCGGCTCATAGACTTCCTTTACCTGGGGAAGCTTTAAGTAGACCGTCGTGCTGCTCATGCGCTCCACGGCTTTCTGTCCATGTCCTCAATGGTCTTTAAAACGCCCGTGACAGAACCCCGGCAGACTTCCCGTTCCGTCCCCGGCACCATCACAAACGTCCCCGACTGCTCCGCCTTCTTTGCCGGAACCGTCACTAGAAAATACCAGAACACAAACACCAGTGCCGCTAACGTCAGCACCGCAAAAATGATCTCCACATAGTCCTTTAACGGTTTCATATTCATCCACCTTCTCATCCTATTTTACCGCGCCGGTCTTCTGGCTCGATCGGCGAAAATTCCCACAGTTGTTTTCAAAAAGCTGCTGCACCGCGCCCACGGTCACATTTAGGACGCAGCATCTGCTCCATGCTTTAAAACTCCATATGGTTTTCCCTACAAATAGGATGTTCCGAATGAATGGACATTATACATAATCATGCGTCAGAATCATTTTCATTTTTATGAAGTCAGCCTCTCCCTCATCTCCCTCAGAATCTTCTTCTCCAGCCGCGACACCTGCACCTGGGAGATTCCAAGGCGCCCGGCAATCACGGTCTGGGTCATATTTTCAAAATACCTCATCTTTATGATCTGCTGTTCCTTCTCCCCAAGACCGGACAAAAGCTCCGTCAAAACGATCCGGTCCAGCACCTTCTCATTTTCGGATGTTTTCTCCGCGATCTTATCCGCCAGACACCCGCCGGACTCATCCCCGGCGTCAAAGGGCTCATAGATGGATCCGACTCTTGCCCCGGCTTCCATGGATGCCGCAACCTCCTCACGGCTGGCTCCCACAGACCTCGCGATCTCCTCCACCGTCGGCTCCCGCCCGAGATCCGCTTCCAGTTTTTCTCTCGCCGCCCCGACCTTTCCGGCGAGTTCCTTTAGCGGGCGGCTCACCTTGATCATCCCGTCATCCCTGAGAAACCTTCTGATCTCCCCAGTGATCATCGGGACCGCGTAGGTGGAAAACCGCACGCCAAGCTCCGTATCAAAATGGTCGATGGCCTTCAAAAGCCCGATGCTGCCGATCTGGAATAAGTCCTCCGGCTCCGGTCCCCTGCCGATAAACCGCTTCACGATACTCCAGACAAGCCCCGTATTTTCCATGACGAGGCGGTCTCTCGCCTCTTTATCCCCTGCGTGTGAACGTCGTAAAAGTTCCGCAGTGTCCGCCATCCCGTCACCTGCCGATCTTCTTTTTCATGGTAACGGAGGTTCCCTTTCCCGGCGCGGAGACCACCTCCACCCGGTCCATAAACGCCTCCATAAAGGAGAATCCCATGCCGGATCTCCCGTCCTCCGGACATGTGGTGAACATAGGCTCCATAGCCTGCTCCACGTCCCGGATCCCGACGCCCTCATCCCGGACGGTCACCGAAAACAGATGTTCTTTCTCCCAGACCGATGCCGAAAGCCAGATCTTCCCCGCAGTCCCCCGGTATCCATGGATCACCGCGTTCGTCACCGCTTCCGACACTGCCGTCTTGATATCGTCAAGCTCCTCAAGCGTTGGGTCCAGGCGGCTCGCGAACACAGCCGCCACGACTCTCGCGAACTCCTCGTTCTCCGACCGGCTCTCCATGATAAGCTCCATGGTCTCACACTCCGGCATCTCCTCACGTTTCCCAGCCTGCTCTGTTTGCTCTGCCTGTACTTTCTGTGTTTCCTGTACGTTCTGCACTGTCTCTTCCATCTTTACACCTCCCTGCTGT
>CAVIYT010000114.1:0-2884 GCA_963646925.1 Paludibacteraceae bacterium | reverse complement strand
CCACGTCCCCTGAATGGGATCGGCGGAGAGAAAGCCCAGTATATTGTTCCGGACGTACTGTTAAGCCATCAGGATGGAGTATGGAACATCGAATTGAATGATAAATGGACTGGAAATCTTCAGATCAATGACTACTATATTCATATGATGGAGACAGCCCAGGATCAGGAATTAAAGTCATACTTTGAAAATAAGCTGCGCAGGGCACGGTTTATCGTGAATGCGGTGGAACAGCGGCGGGAGACATTGACCGGTATCACCAGGGAGATACTGAAACGCCAGGAACCGTACTTCCTCGGAACGGGGCAGTTGAAGCCAATGACGTTAGAAGAGATCGCCGATGCGCTGGAGATCCACAAGTCTACAGTCAGCCGCGCAATCCGGGATAAGTATCTGAGGGCACCGTCGGGATGTTTCCTGTTCCGCAGCCTGTTTACAACGGGAATTCCGTCTGGGGATGGAAACGGCGATGTGAGCAGAAATGCCGTGAAAGCGAAATTAAAAGAGCTTGTCGCCGCAGAAGATAAGAAGAAGCCGCGGAGTGATGAACAGTTGGCGGGACTTTTGCAGGATGCCGGCATGCCGATCTCAAGACGCACGGTTGCGAAGTACCGGATGGAGCTGGGAATTGGTGGAGCGTTCCAGAGAAAAGACGGATAAGAGAACGATGAACAGAGAGGAATCGGATCATGAGTTCAAATAAATATATTGATTTTGTGGATATGTGGAATCTAATTGAGGCCACATCAACGGAATTTTTCTATGATCGTCTTGAGGCAATCGGTCTTCATCGTGGACAGCCGAAGATGCTGCGGTTTCTCGGGGAGAATGATGGATGTAGGCAGAAAGATATTGCAGATCGCTTTTTCCTTCGGGCAGCGTCTGTGTCAGGTGTGCTGAACACGCTGGAAAAACAGGGATTGATCGAGCGGAGGCAGAATCCGAAATCTCGCCGGGAGACACTGATTTATCTGACGGATCATGGAAAAGAAAAACTTGTGCAGGTACGGAAATTCTACGAGGATATTGATAAGCAGTGGTTCGAAGACTTCTCAGATGAGGAATACCAGAATCTTATGAGCCTTCTGGGAAAACTGCAGAAGTCACTTGCTAAGCAGAATCAAGAAGAAAAGAATAAGAGTAACTGTTCAGTAGGTCTGCGCACTTGCTGCGCTGACCGTAAGAAAGCTTAGGATGGAAGGCAAAAATTCCATCGGCGAAGCCGATTTGGAATGGATTTTTGCACGTAACTGTGAGGGTACTGAACAGTTACGAATAAGAAATAATCAGGAAGCAGGTATTTTGTGAGGTACACAAGGTATCTGCTTTTTATGTACCTTCAAAGGACGGCGAAATATAAAAGCTGTATTTCAGTTTTGAGATATGTGAGTACACAGAAAACAGCGAAGAGATTATGGAAACGCGCGAAATTATTTTCAAAACCAGATAAAATCCACAATACAATCTTGACATGGAAAAGAAGAAAGAGTATATTGTTAGTAACATAATTGTTAGCCGCCATACAATTAGAACACGAAACAAATACAAAAGGAGAATGCATATGTCAGGTGGAGATCTTACTGGTCTGCTTCAGAGCATGACCTTACTCAGCTTGTTTTTGATCATAGGTATGGTGCTTCGCGCCAAAATAAAAATATTCCAGAACACATTCCTCCCTGCATCTGTAATTGGAGGATTTCTTCTCTTAATTCTTGGACCACAGGTATTGAATGTGATCCCGATTCCGGAGAGTTGGAGCGTCACATATGCTTCCATGCCAGGAGTGCTGATCGTTCCAGTCGTTGCGGCAGTTCCGCTTGGCCTGTCATTAAAAGAAAATGGCGGTCGAACAATCGAAGTGACGAAATGTTTCTGGATTATGCTTCTCACGACCGGTGTACAGCTGGCAGTCGGATTTGGTGTACATCTTGGATTCAGTGTCCTTGGAACGGATCTGTATGACGGATTTGGATGGGAATTAAACATGGGATTTGCCGGAGGACACGGAAGTGCTGGAACATTAGCAAATCTTCTGGAAGCAGTTGGAGCTGATTACTGGGAAACTGCACAGGGTGTCGCAATCACAATGGCGACGATCGGCCTGGTCGGCGGAATTCTGATCGGAATGTTCCTGATCAATGTGGCAGCGAGAAAAGGATATACCCATTTCCTTGATAAGCCGGGCGCAATTCCGGCAGATATCCGTATTGGATATGAAAAAGATCCGGCTAAACAGAAATCGGCAGGTAGAGAGACCACACATTCTTCTTCCATTGATGTTCTTGCGTTCCACCTTGCGCTGATCCTTGTAGTCTGTGGTGTCTCTTATATGATCTTAAACGCATGTAAGACATATAAGATTCCGATCCTCAGCAGCCTCAGTGTCTGGGCATTCGCGATGGCGATCATGTTTATTGTCTGGTATGTAATGTGCAAGACTGGCGTGGATTATCTGATAGACGGCAAGATCAAAGGACGAATTACAGGAACCATGACAGAATATGCGGTTATCGCGGCTGTATCCAGCCTGAACTTAAAGACAGTATCCGCGTATCTTGTGCCGATGCTTGTGATGGCTGTAATCGGAATGATTGCGACATGGGCAATTTTATGGTATACAAGTAAGTGGACCTTGAAAGATGACTGGTTTGAGCACATGATTGCGATGTTCGGAATGAATACAGGTGTATTCCTGACAGGAATTCTCCTTTTAAGAATTGCGGATCCGGATTCCAAGAGCTGCGCGTTAGCGGATTACAGTCTTGCTTATACGATCTGCGGACTTGTAACATTCGCATTGATGCCGACATACGCGCAGGTGATTTCCACGCAGGGACCTGTGCTCATGTTCTTATACGCGGTGGGAATCGTGGCAGTATATCTG
>CAVIYT010000113.1:2175-4987 GCA_963646925.1 Paludibacteraceae bacterium | reverse complement strand
GATCATCAGTCATGATAAGATTAACCAGCTCCGCCATGTGCGGTTCTTTAAGGATATCAACGGAATCAACGAGCAGATGGCAAAACACGCGGAGATCCTTCGTCCGAAATTTGAGGCGGTGGATGAGATCTTAAATAAGGAACTCGGCGGTCTTGAGATCGGCAAGTGGACAAAACCGAACGGCGGATATTTTGTATCCTTCGATTCCCTTGACGGATGCGCGAAGGAGATCGTCGCAAAGTGCAAGGCAGCAGGTGTTGTCATGACAGGTGCCGGCGCGACTTATCCATACGGAAAGGATCCGCATGACTCCAACATCCGTATTGCTCCGTCCTTCCCGACACTGGAGGACTTAAAGCTTGCGGGCGAGATCTTCTGCACTTGCGTAAAGCTTGTCAGCGTTGAGAAGCTGCTTGCGGAATAGAGGATTCCAGAAAACGTTCTGCTGCAAAAAGCACGAATGAGTTTGGAGCGCGCTTGCGCAGAAAACGATGGATGGATTTCAACGGGATGATAATTTCATAAAATTATAAAAAAGAGGGACTGGCAGCCGGTAATTCGGCTGTCAGTCCTTTACTTTTTTGCGTTGGTATACTAAAATGAAAAAGACTATCGAAAATGATAGGGAAATCCTTGAAAAAAATACCGGGAAAACGTTTTGACAGCGTGTTTTCGGAAAAGGACGGAAATGGTTATGAAAGAAAAAATTGAGAACCTGGAAAGCAGCCAGAAAAATGGGGTATCCCAGGAGCAGCGGAAACCGGAGAATGAGACAGGAACTGCAAAGAAAAGGTCCGGTCTCGCCCGCGAGGGAATCGCCTATCTGATCTTCGGCGTCCTGACGACGGTGATTGATTACGCAATCTCGAACCTTCTATATTATATATGGAAGATGGATCCGGTTCCGGCCCAGACCATCGCGTGGGTGGCGGCGGTGCTGTTTGCCTTTGTGACGAATAAGTGGTGGGTGTTTGAGAGTCATACGTTAAACCCGGCGAAGGTATGGAAGGAATTCGTCTCCTTCGTGCTCTGCCGTGTTGCCACATTTTTGTTTAACCTGGCGGCGCTGTTTGTTATGGTGGACCTCATGAAGATGGAGTTCTTTATCTGCAAACTGCTGATCTCTGTCGTGGTCGTGGCGCTGAATTATGTGTTCAGCAAGATCCTGATCTTTGCAGGAGATAAGAAAAACAAATAATCATTCATTAAGGTTACAGATCTACTGTGCCGAATACAGAGAATTGTTTGTTTCCTGCGTCGGCAGCAGAGACAAAAAAGTAGAGACTGGAAAAAATTCAGTCTGACAACGATAGAGGAGTTTTTACTGTATGACAGAAATAAAAGAAATCGATGACGCGATTCCGGAAGAGATGTCCACAGAGATTCCTGAAAAGCGTGGGAAAAAACGACGAACGGCACCGGTGTTGAAGCCGCGGGACGGTCTCATGATCGCCTTCTTCGTTCCGGTGCTGGTGATGATCTGCATATTTGCCCAGAGGGGGATTTTCCCCTTTGGAGATAGGTGTTTTCTGAGAACGGACATGTATCACCAGTATGCCCCGTTCTTCTCGGAATTCCAGTATAAGCTTAGGACCGGCGGAAGTCTTTTGTACAGCTGGGATGTGGGAATGGGCGTCAACTTTGCGGCGCTTTATGCCTACTATCTCGCAAGCCCGTTAAACTGGCTGATCCTGCTCTGCCCGAAGAAGTTTATTATCGAATTCATGACGATCATGATCGTCGTAAAGATCGGACTTTCGGGACTCAGTTTCGCCTGGTATTTAAAACAGCACAGCAAAAACTGTATCCTGGGCGTGGGATTTTTCGGAAGCTTTTACGCACTGTCCGGATATATGGCGGCTTACAGCTGGAATATCATGTGGCTGGACTGCATTCTGCTCTTCCCACTGATCGTTTACGGGCTGGAGCGGCTTGTGAGAGAACAGAAGGGAATGCTCTACTGCGTGACACTTGGACTTTCCATCCTGTCCAACTACTATATTTCCATCATGACCTGCCTGTTTTTAGTGCTATATTTTATTGCGCTTCTTATTTTAGAGGAGCCTGGACCGGTGAGAAAATATGTGGAGAGCTGCGTGAGATTTGGAATTTATTCCCTGCTTTCCGGCGGGCTGGCGGCTGGAGTGCTGCTCCCGGAGATCTACGCGCTTCAGAGCACGGCGTCCGGTGATTTTGACTTCCCGAAAGCGTGGAGTTCCTACTTCCCGATCTTTGATATGATCGCCCGCCACATCGGAAATGTGGAGACGGAGATCGGTCTGGATCACTGGCCGAATATTTACTGCGGCGTCGCGGTGTTTCTCTTCTTCCTGCTGTATCTGGCGTGCAAAAAGATCACCGTGAAGGAAAAAACTGTGTACTGTGGGCTTCTGCTCATCTTTTTCGCAAGTTTTTCCATCAATATCCTGAATTTTATCTGGCATGGATTCCACTATCCGAACAGTCTTCCGTGCCGTCAGTCCTTCATCTACATCTTCCTGATGCTGTTTATCTGCTTCCGGGCGTATGTGCATCTGGATGAGACACCGAAAAAGTATGTGGCGGTGGCGTTCTGGGGAAGCATCTGCTTTGTGCTTCTGGCGGAAAAGCTGGTGACCCAGGATCATTTCCACTTTATCGTGTACTATGTGGCGATCATCTTCCTGGCGGCTTACGCGGGACTGATCTATCTCTATAAAGGCGGAAAACGGGCTCTGGCCGGATTCCTGGCGCTGGCCCTTGTCTCCATGGAGGCAGCCATCAATACGACGGTGACCAGTGTCACGACCACGAGCCGTGAATCCTACACCGC
>CAVIYT010000113.1:0-1774 GCA_963646925.1 Paludibacteraceae bacterium | reverse complement strand
ACAACCCGGCGGAGGTACAGAATGATCTGTGTCTTGTGACGGGGGCCGATGAGGTTCTCGTGGACGCGGGCGGAACGGTGAATAAAAATACATTCACCTTTACCCCAGATATGACCGGGGAATATTATGTGTTTGTCATGAACAAGAAGGTGAAGACCGTGAAAGCGGATCTGCCTTCAGGCACGAAGTCCTTTAGCAATGTGGACCGTGGATATCTTCTGGAACTTGGAAACCTGTCTCCGGGATTTGAGGTGAAGCTCACGGCGGACGAGGCGGGAGAACAGCTGAATGCCATCGCCTACCGGTTCTCAGAGGACGCCATGATCCAGGTCTACGACCGGCTGAACCAGATGCCGATGCACCTGACAAGCTGGAAGGACACGAAGCTTTCCGGAACCGTAAGCGCGGACCGCGCTGGAATGCTCTTCACATCGATCCCGTTCGATAAGGGATGGACCGTGAAGGTAGATGGACAGAAGGTTGAGACGAGAAAGGCCTTCGGTGCGTTCTTAGCCATCGATGTGAGCGCGGGAGACCATGTGATCGACTTTTCTTACTTCCCGGAGGGATTGAAGCTTGGCGGTCTGATTTCTGGCGGATCCATTGCGATCCTGATCCTTTTGTGGTTTGTGCGCAGGGAGATGGAGAGACGGAAAGCCAGAGAGAAAGCGCGAAGAATCCGGAGAATGCAGCGGGAACTCGAGGAAGAGAATGTTGATGATGATTCTGAATTTGAAGAAATTCCGGATATCGACGAAGAACTGGAAGAAATTCCGGATGAAATTGCAGAACCAGATCCAGATGATACTGACATGATGGAGTTGGAGAAAAATTCCTCTCCTGCACAGAATGGCAAAGAGCAGGAGTTTTCGGATGCTGACAGTTCCAGGGAGCTGACAGGCGGAATGAAGAATACAGAAAGCTCGAATATGGATAACGAAGACCTACCAGATACTATAAATAACAGAAAACAGACAACGGAGGAACAGCCATGAAACTTTGGGGCGGAAGATTTACGAAGGAAGAGAACCAGTTAGTACACAACTTTAACGAGTCCATCTCCTTCGACCAGAAATTTTACAGACAGGACATCGCAGGCAGCATCGCCCATGTGACCATGCTTGCAAAACAGGGGATCCTCACAGAGGAAGACCGTGACGCCATCATCGCGGGCTTAAAGAGCATCCGCGAGGACATCGACAACGGAACCTTAAAGATCACCACAGAGTCCGAGGACATCCACTCTTTCGTCGAGGCAAACCTCATCGAGCGGATCGGCGATGCCGGAAAGAGACTCCACACAGGCCGCAGCAGAAACGATCAGGTAGCTCTCGACATGAAGCTTTACACAAGAGACGAGATCGACGAGCTGGATGGACTCTTAAAGGGACTTTTAGAGGTCCTCTTAAAGCTCATGGAGGACAATCTCCACACCTATATGCCGGGCTTCACGCACCTTCAGAAGGCGCAGCCGGTAACCCTGGCACATCATGTAGGCGCTTACTATGAGATGTTCCGCCGCGACAGAGGACGTCTCGCCGATATCAGAAAGCGCATGAATTACTGCCCGCTTGGATCCGGCGCTCTCGCGGGAACCACATATCCGCTTGACCGCGAGTACACGGCAGAGCTTCTCGGCTTTGACGGACCGACCTTAAACAGCATGGATTCCGTATCTGACCGTGATTACCTCATTGAGCTTTTAGCGGCTCTCTCAACGATCGCTATGCACTTAAGCCGTTTCTCCGAGGAGATCATCATCTGGAACAGCAAC
>CAVIYT010000112.1:0-3088 GCA_963646925.1 Paludibacteraceae bacterium | reverse complement strand
TTGTTTGCTGTGCGTTTAAGGTAATGGCTCCCCTCTACTTCTCATTTTCAATCTTATCCTCCCATGATGCTGTGTGCGATCAATATTGTTTTTCTGTCGTAATGTAAGTTTAACATTATTCCTATTATAATACAAGGTTTAAGGGAAATACAAGTGGAGTTGTGAAATATATTTTGTATGTAAATGTAAAACAAATAGACTGCTGCAGATATTTATATGAGAACGAGTTGGGGTCATATTGGTATTGCCAGGCAGTAGTGCTGAGTGTTTAATGCTGGCAGAAGCGAAGCTGGATGTAAAATGGGTTGTATGTTTTTTGGTGTCAAAAGCAGATAAATTGGGCTTGACAAATAGAGTCTGCAGTCATATAATCCTATTAACATATATGAAAGGTAGGTAATAACTCATGGCAAATATATATACATCCGCAGACCAGCTGATCGGAAAGACTCCGCTGTTAGAGCTCACACAGATCGAGAAGGCAGAGGGATTAAACGCGAAGATCCTCGCGAAATTGGAATATTTTAACCCGGCTGGATCCGTTAAGGACAGGATTGCGAAGGCGATGATCGATGACGCGGAGGAGAAGGGACTTTTAAAGGCGGGTTCTACGATTATTGAGCCGACTTCCGGAAATACAGGAATCGGTCTTGCGTCTGTTGCGGCGGCCCGTGGTTACCGGATCATTATTGTTATGCCTGAGACCATGAGCGTGGAGAGACGCCAGCTCATGAAAGCCTACGGCGCGGAGCTTGTTCTCACAGAGGGCGCGAAGGGAATGAAGGGCGCGATCGCGAAGGCGGAAGAGCTTGCGAAGGAGATTCCGGGTAGTTTTATTCCGGGACAGTTTGTAAACCCGGCGAACCCGGCGGTTCATGAGAAGACAACCGGTCCTGAGATCTGGGAGGACACAGACGGAAAGGTAGATATTTTCGTCGCAGGTGTCGGCACTGGCGGAACGATCACAGGAACAGGGAGATATTTAAAGAAACAGAACCCGGACGTGAAGGTCGTAGCGGTAGAGCCGGCAAGCTCCCCGGTACTGAGCCAGGGCAAGGCCGGATCCCACAAGATCCAGGGAATCGGCGCAGGATTCGTTCCGGATGTTCTCGACACAAAGGTTTATGATGAGATCATCGCGGTCGAGAACGATGACGCGTTTGCGGCAGGAAAGTTAGTCGGAAAGAAAGAGGGCGTTCTCGTCGGAATTTCCTCCGGCGCAGCAATCTGGGCAGCCATCAAGCTTGCGAAGAGACCGGAAAACGCGGGAAAGACCATCGTGGCACTTCTTCCGGATACTGGTGACAGATATCTTTCTACACCGTTATTTGCAGACTAAGGAACGAGAAATATAAGTACAGAGAGAAGAGACTGTGGATTCATGAAATAATTGTGGATCTGCAGTCTCTTTTTGTGCCATAGGAAATTTCCGATTGCATAAAAAGGCTCATTTTTGTGTTTTCGCAGGTAATAACCCTGTGGCAGCGTTTGCATGAAAAGTGCTGGAAGTCGAGAAAAACTTGAATATAGTTTTCAGAAGAGATACTGAGAAATAGATTATTTTTATAAAACAACAGTAATTACTATTATTGACATATGGGCATAATTGTGATAGAATACAGCCATAGACAAGACAACACACGACAATAAAAACAACAGACAGAAGAGACAGTTAAAATGTAAAATGCGGAAAGAATAGTTCCGCCGGAAAAACGAAAATAATAAGAAAACAAGAATCAGAAAGGAGTCCAACACTATGAGTAAATACGCAGGAACAAAAACAGAGAAGAACCTTGAGGCAGCATTCTCCGGTGAATCCCAGGCGAGAAATAAATATACTTATTTCGCATCCGTAGCGAAAAAAGAAGGTTATGAGCAGATCGCAGCCCTGTTCTTAAAGACTGCTGACAACGAGAAGGAACATGCAAAAATGTGGTTCAAGGAATTAGAGGGAATCGGCGATACCGCTGCGAACCTTGCCGCTGCAGCCGCTGGTGAGAACTACGAGTGGACCGATATGTATGAGGACTTCGCAAAGACCGCCGACGAGGAAGGTTTCCATGATCTTGCGGCAAAATTCCGTATGGTAGGCGAGATCGAGAAACACCATGAGGAGCGCTATCGTGCACTTCTGAAGAACGTTGAGACAGCTTCTGTCTTCGAGAAGAGCGAAGTAAAGGTATGGGAGTGCCGCAACTGCGGACATATCGTGATCGGAACAAAGGCCCCGCAGGTATGTCCGGTCTGCAATCATCCGCAGAGCTACTTTGAAATTCACGAAGAAAATTATTAATATCGTATAAAAAAAGAGGTTCACCTTCCCGGAGGAAAGAGTGAACCTCTTTTTTATTTCTGGTAAGCAGCACGCTCGCCGCCGATGTATTTGAGTCTCGTTCTCGCGCAGACAACGTGGGCGGAGCCGATGGACTTGATCGTCGGGCGGACCGGAACGGCAACGTGGCGGAGGTGCATGCCGATGAGGGTGTCACCGATATCGATTCCGGCGTGTGCCTGGATATATTCCACAGCGCATGGGTGTTCAAAGCCGTTCCATGCAGCGGTGGAGAAGGAACCGCCGGCCTTCAACTGCGGCTTTACATCGACCATCTCCAGACCATATTTCTCGGCGCATTCTTCCTCAACGATCAGGGCGCGGTTTAAATGCTCGCAGCACTGGGCGGCGAGGTAGAGACCGTGTTTTTTTGTCACGTTGGAGAGAGCGGTGAAGACGGCCTGGCCTACTTCACTGCTGGAGTAGCAGCCGATCACATGGGCAGCGATCTCGCTGGAGGAGCAGCCAACAACGAGGATCTGGCCAGGTTTCATATTGGCGATCTCGATCAGTTCCTCTGCAACGGCTTTTGTTTGTTCATAAATTAAGTCAAGATCCACATCGACGGATGTGGCGATATCTGTTGCGCTCATGATGTCACCTCATTTATTTAGTAGAATGCCCGAATACGGATCGTATCCGGGCAGTAAATCGACAAGCTGCAAAGAACGTGCCGTGGGCACATCCCTTTTTACTCGAAATGGTAACTATTCAGTACCTTCATAGTTACGAGCAAAAATCCATTCCAAATCGGCT
>CAVIYT010000111.1:0-12672 GCA_963646925.1 Paludibacteraceae bacterium | reverse complement strand
GCAATGATCACGTCCACCACCGCGCGGCCGACGCTCTTGATGGCGGAAAGTCCGTAGCGGATACCGTTTCCGGATACAGAGAAGCCGCTGTATCCCTCATTGATATCCGGCGGCAGGATCGGGATTCCCATGTTCCGGCAGGCGAGAATATACTCGGAGACCTTCGTAGTGTTGTCCATCACGGATGTCATAAGTGCCGCCATGAATTCCCTCGGATAGTAATATTTTAAGAACGCGGTCTGGTATGCGACCACCGCGTAGGCCGCCGCATGGGACTTGTTGAAGGCGTACTTCGCGAAGTCCGTCATGTCATCGTAGATCTGGTTTGCCGTCTTCTCGTCGATCCCGTTGGCAATGCAGCCCTTTACGCCCTCTTCCTCGTTTCCGTAAACGAAGTTCTGGCGCTCCTTCGCCATGACCGCCGCCTTCTTCTTTGACATGGCACGGCGCACAAGGTCGCTTCGGCCGAGAGTATATCCGGCGAGATCGCGGACGATCTGCATAACCTGCTCCTGATAGACGATACAGCCGTAGGTCGGCTTTAAGATCGGCTCCAGCTGCGGGCAGGTGTAGGTGATGGATGCCGGGTCATTCTTTCCCTTTAAGTATTTCGGGATGAAATCCATTGGGCCCGGACGGTACAGGGAGATTCCGGCTATGATATCTTCCAGCGTTGTCGGCTTCAATTCCTTCATGAAGGTCTTGAAGCCGCCGCTTTCTAACTGAAACACGCCCTCGTTCTTTCCTGTTCCGAGAGAATCCATGACCTTTTTATCATCATAATCGATGTGCTCTAAGTCTAATTTTACCCCGTAGTCCTTTTCGATCATCTTCACCGCGTCCTGGATAACAGTGAGGGTGCGGAGTCCTAAGAAGTCCATCTTTAAAAGTCCAAGTTCTTCCAAGGTCGTCATCGTAAACTGGGTCACGATGGTGCCGTCGGCGCCTCTCGATAACGGGACATACTCATCGATGGAGGTCCTTGAGATCACGACGCCCGCCGCGTGCATGGAGGTGTGGCGCGGGAGTCCTTCCAGGCGCTTTGACATGTCAATGAGCTTCTTTACCTGCTCGTCGGAGTCGTACAGTGCCTTTAATTCCGGGTTTTTCTTAAGCGCCAGGTCCAGCGTGATGTTTAATTCCGCCGGAACCATCTTGGAGACCTGGTCACAGAGGCTGTAGGGCAGGTCCATGACGCGTCCCACATCGCGGACCACGCCTCGGGCCGCTAAGGTACCGAAGGTTACGATCTGGGCCACCTGGTCCTTTCCATACTTTTCTACAACGTAGTCGATGACCTCCTGACGGCGCTCGTAGCAAAAATCCACGTCAATATCGGGCATGGACACCCGCTCCGGGTTTAAGAAACGCTCAAAGAGGAGCTGATACCGGATCGGGTCGATGTCCGTGATCTTTAAGCAGTAAGCCACGATACTTCCCGCGGCGGAACCTCGTCCCGGTCCCACGGCGATCCCGTGGGATTTCGCGAAGTTGATGAAGTCCCACACGATCAGGAAATAATCCACATAGCCCATGCTTTTAATGGTTCTAAGCTCGTAATCCAGGCGGGCGCGGAGCGTTCCGTCATCGTTTGGATAGCGCATCGCGAAACCTTCGTCGCAGAGGTGGTTTAAATAGCCCCAGGAATCGTAGCCCTCCGGCACATCGAATCTCGGGAGTTTTGTGACGCCGAACTCGATCTCCACGTTGCATCGCTCGGCGATCTTGTGGGTATTCTCGATGGCCTCCGGGGCGTATGGGAAGAGTTTGCGCATCTCCTCCTCGGATTTCACATAGTACTGTCCACCCTCGTAGCGCATGCGGCTCTCGTCGGAGACTTTTTTTCCTGTCTGGATGCAGAGCAGGATATCGTGGGCCTCCCAGTCCTCGGCATTGATGTAGTGGCAGTCGTTTGTCGCCACAAGCGGAATATTTAATTCCTTTGAGAGACGCATGATCCCCTGGTTGACCTGGCGCTGCATGGGAATTCCGTGATCCTGGAGCTCCAGGAAGTAGTTTCCTTCGCCGAAGATCTCCAGGTGACGCTTTGCCGCCGCCTTCGCGTCCTCGTAGAGTCCTTTTTCCAGGTATCGCGGAACTTCACCGGCAAGGCAGGCACTGAGGGCGATGATCCCCTCGTGGTACTCCCGCATGACTTCCTCGTCGATCCTTGGTTTATAGTAAAAGCCGTCCACAAATCCCTTGGAGACGATCTTCATTAAGTTCTGGTATCCCGTGTTGTTTTCCGCCAGGAGAACCAGATGGTAATAGCGGTCCTCGCCGTGGACGGTCTCACGGTCAAATCTTGATCCGGGGGAGACATACACCTCGCAGCCGATGATCGGTTTGATCCCCTCCGCGCGGGCTGCACGGTAAAAATTGATCACGCCGTACATGACACCGTGATCGGTGATCGCCATGCTGTCCATGCCAAGCTCTTTCGCCCGTGCCGCCAGCTCTCCGATTTTACTGGATCCGTCCAGCAGACTGTACTCTGTATGGACGTGCAAGTGTGTAAATGCCATCTGTCTCCTCCGTATTTTTTATCCTCAGTCACAAAAGGACTGTCACCCCGAAAGGCGGCAGTCCCGTTTTGTTATATACAGACATGCATCTTCTTGTCCGCCCTGCAGGCGAACAAGAAGCCCAGACGTTGTCCGTATGCAGCCTCGCACCAGAAAACGCTTATGCAAGCGAGCTTGCAACACGCTTTCCGGCGCAAGTCTGCGCATGTCCTAACTTATTCCTTAGTTGTTGCTAAGATATTTCTCAATATCGTTTACTGCTTTTTCCTCGTCCACTCCGTCCGCTGTCACGATCACCTGCTCGCCGACCGGAAGATCAAGGGTCATCATTCCCATAATGCTCTTCGCATTGATCTTTTTGTTATCGCTCTGGACGTAAATGGTACTCTCGTAGCTGCTTGCAAGCTGTACTAACATCGCAATCGGCCGAGCCTCCAGACCAGAAGCAAGTTCGATAGTCACAGTACGTTTTGTCATAATAATCCTCCTCAATTGCACAAAGAATGGCGCTTACTAGTCTCCATTCACGTTTCGGTTCCCTGTTCCCGCAGTTTTTCCGCCATCTCGCCAAGTTTTCTCAATCGATGGTTGACGCCGGATTTTCCAACCGGCGGTTCCAGGTCTTCGCCCAGTTCCTTCAGCGTCGCCTCCGGTTTTAAGAGTCTTGCCCTTGCAATCTGCGCAAGACCGTCCGGAAGGCTTTCAAAGCCCACCGTGTCGCGGATAAATTCGATATCCTCGATCTGCTTCACAGCGGCTGACACCGTCTTGTTGATGTTTGCCGTCTCGCAGTTGACCTGGCGGTTGACATTTCCGCGCATCTCTTTCAGGATGCGGATGTTCTCCAGTTCCATCAGTGACAGATGGGCCTCCATCACATTCAGGATATCTACGATCTGGCTTCCCTCTTTAATATATACCACATAATAGCGTTTGCGGATGACAATTTTTGCATCTATGTCAAACGTTGCCATAATGGACTGGATCTGGCGGGCTTTCGCCTCTGTCGCGCAGACGATCTCAAAGTGGTAAAACTTCTCCGGATCGCTGATGGATCCGGACGCGAGAAAAGCGCCGCGCAAAAATGCCCTGCGGCAGCAGGGATTCTGAACGACCACATTCCCCACAACGGAAAGGTTCTCTCCAATCTCTCCGTCTTCCGTAAGAAGTTTTGTGGCTTTTAATACGCGAAGCGCGTCTTCGTGCTGCTTGACACAGACCGAATAGATCCTGTTTTTTCCCAGGTGCGCGTTCCGGCGTATAGAGATATCAGTTTCTATATTAAATGTTTTTCTCAATAATGTAAAGCACTTTCTGGCAACTGTCACATTTTCCGTGTGGATCTTGATGCTGTAATGATCATCCCCGGAGATCTGGATCCGGCCGCAAAGGCTTAGGATCGCCGCGATCTCAGCGATCTGGCAGTGCCTTGCCGGACTCATATGCCTGGAAAGTTCTTCCTTGATTCTGGAAGAGAAAGACATACCTACTTTCCTCCATCCTTCCCCGCGTCCCTGTGCTCCAGCCGGATCTCATACCGTCCGGACTCTGTCAGACGCTTAAATACTTCTCCCGCGATCGTCACCGAGCGATGGCGTCCGCCAGTGCATCCGATCGCGATCACGAGTTGCGTTTTTCCTTCCTGCTCATACTTCGGGATCACAAATTCCAGAAGGTCATTTAACTTCTTTAAGAACTCTTCACCTGTGCCGCCCTGCATCACATAGTCCTGCACCGCTTTTTCCGTTCCCGTGTGGAACCGGAGTTCCTCCACATAATAGGGATTCGGGAGAAAACGCACGTCAAACACGAGGTCAGCATCTGCCGAGATCCCGTACTTGAAGCCGAAGCTTAAAACCGTGATGAACATGCTGCTGTGACCGTCTGTCTCACTGTAGAGAGCTTCCAGTTCATGGCGCAGTTCTTTTGTCAGGAGTCTGCTGGTGTCGATGACCTGGTCCGCCTCTTTTTTTAAGAAGGCGAGCTTCTCCCGCTCTAGCTCGATCCCTTTTTCCACGCGTCCGTTCCTTGAGAGCGGATGGCTGCGCCTTGTCTCCTTGAAGCGCTTGATGAGGACCTCATCGGAGGAATCTAAGAACAGGATTGAGAACGGGTATTTGTTCTCTCTCCATTTCCTGATAATGGTCTCCAAGTACGGCAGCTCCTCACCGCTGCGCACGTCCACGCCCAGGGCGATGTCCTGCTTTTCGCTCTGTCCGTTCATGACCAGCTCCGCAAATTTTTCGATCAAAAGGACCGGCAGGTTGTCGGCACAGTAAAAGCCCATGTCCTCCAGTGTTTTTAATGCCGTGGTCTTTCCTGCCCCCGACATGCCTGTCACGATTACAAGTCTCAACGAGATTTCCTCCCTGTATTGCCTTACAATTCACAGTTAGTATTTTACGAGACCGTATGCATCAGTTTTATAATACATGAACCCGGTCTCATGTCAGCGGGCGATACTGATTTTTCTTCATCTGCCGCTGTCGTTATGTTTTGTCATGATTCCGCCTATCCATCCATGGAACTTTTTAAAACTCACCTAAGAGCTTTACTTCCAGTTCCAGATCTACCCCGGAATTCTCCTTCACGCGTCGTTTTACCTCATCGCAGAGTCCTAAGATATCCGCTGCCGTTCCATGATCTTTGTTGATCACGAATCCGGCATGTTTCTCGGAAACTGCGGCTCCGCCCACGGAAAATCCCTTTAAACCGGCGTCCTCGATCAGCTTTCCGGCGAAATATCCCTCCGGGCGCTTAAAGGTGCTTCCGGCGCTTGGGTACTCCAACGGCTGTTTCTCTTTTCTTTTCCTCGCAAGCTCTTCCATCTGCGCCCGGATCGCCTCCGGATCGCCAGGTGTCAGTCTGAATGCCGCGCGGACCGTGAAGAGTCTGAGGCGCTCCAGGCAGCTCGTTCTGTAGCCCAGTTCCAGTTCCGCGTTTTTCATGCGCTTCACGTTTCCGTCCTGATCCATCACGTCCGCCCACAGGAGTACGTTCTTCATCTCGGAGCCGTAAGCGCCCGCGTTCATCATGACCGCGCCGCCGACAGTTCCCGGGATCCCCGCCGCAAACTCCATGCCTGCGAGTTCCTCTCTCGCCGCCGTGTTCGCAAGCTTTGAGAGCATCACGCCCGCTCCGGCGATGATGGTGTTTTCATTTTTCTGAACTTCCAATTCTATCAAACGCTCCGTGCTGATGATCGTGCCGCGGAAACCTTTATCTCCAACGAGAAGATTGCTTCCGTTTCCGATCATGTACCAGGGCTGCCCGGACTTTTTGCAATCCAGGATCGTCTCGCGGAGCTCTGCCTCTGATTCCGGAATCATGAACCGGGCCGCCGGGCCGCCGACGCGGAAGGATGTGTGCCGCGCCATCGGCTCATTTGTTCTGATTTCCATGAATGTTTCTCCTTTTTTACATAGTTCCATTTACAGATTCATTTTTATGTCTGTTTGATTATCAACCATCCTGCCAAATTATTCGCATAAGCATTCAAACGTTCAAACAGCATATTAAGAATTTTTCCCGTTGAATCTGCTATCTTTTTTATTCACTTCTTTTTGCAATATTGGCCTGCACGCGGTTGTACAGCTCCTGGGCCGCGTTGTAACCCATCTTTTTCTGACGGTAGTTGACCGCCGCGGACTCTACGATAACTGCCAGGTTACGTCCCGGACGGACCGGAATGTTGTGGCAGACAACTTTATTTCCAAGGAATTCCGTGTACTGGTCCTCGAGGCCGAGACGGTCGTATTCCATATTCTTATCCCACTCTTCGAGCTTGATGACCATGTCGATGGACTGGGTATCCTTTACGCTCTCGACACCGAACAGGGTCTTCACATCGATGATGCCGATTCCTCGCACCTCGATGAGGTATCTTGTGATATCCGGGGCGGAGCCGACTAAGGTCTCATCGCTGACTTTGCGGATCTCAACAACGTCGTCGCTGACGAGACGATGTCCACGTTTGATGAGTTCCAGGGCCGCCTCACTCTTACCGATTCCGCTCTCACCTGTGATCAGGACGCCCTCACCGAATACATCGACGAGAACACCGTGAATGCTGATGCACGGGGCAAGTTTTGCCTTTAACCAGCGGATGACCTCCGCCATCGTGTCGGATGTGGGCTTCGCGGAAAGCAGGCACGGCACACCGTAGTGGTTGCAAAGTTCCATGACTTCCGGCTCCGGTGTCTGGTTTCTGCAGAATACGAGACATGGGATCTTGCTGGAGATCAGCTTGTCGTACATGGCGATCCGGCGTTCTCTTGTGAGACCGGAGAGGTAAGCAATCTCCACATTTCCGATCATCTGCACGCGCTCGTTATCGAAATGCGCGTAGAATCCGGTGAGCTGAAGCGCCGGACGGTTGACATCCGGGTGGGAGACAACGATCTTCTCAGAATCCAGCTCCGGGGTCAGGTTCTTGAAATCCATTTTTTCTATTAATTCGGCTATTGTAACTCCGTACATGGTAAAGTTCTCCTTTCCTGTATCTGACCGCTGACGTACAGACCGCCAGCAGTTTTTCGGAACAAGTTGCTGCCGCTCAATAAACACAAAATATACTGAATCGTCGCAGCTATTTTATCAATTTAATATACTGGTCTTTTTGTTTTGCATTCTGTCCGCATAACTTCTGACATAAATTTACAGCTCTGCGCACAGTTATCTTCATCCTATCATATCGCAGGCAGAATGTCACGAAATTTTCCAGTTACTCCGTGATCTCCGGCGCGCGATCCTTTTCACGGAAATACGCGTAAACACTCTCCGCCGCCCGCTTGTTCATTCCTTCCGTACTCTCAAGTTCCTCCAAAGATGCGTCCCGCACCGCCTCAAGGGACTTAAACCGGCGCATCAGCGCCTTTCTTCTCACCGGACCGATGCCCTCGATATCATCGAGGACCGAGTGTACCTGTGCCTTGCTTCGCAGGCTTCTGTGGTACTCGATGGCGAACCGGTGAGCCTCATCCTGGATCCTCGTCACAAGCTTGAAGCCCTCGGAATGACGGTCGATGGGGATCTCAATATTATTATAGTAGAGACCGCGGGTCCGGTGATTGTCATCCTTTACCATGCCGCAGACCGGAATATTGAGTCTCAGCTCATCGAGGACCTTCAGCGCGATATTCACCTGTCCCCGTCCGCCGTCCATGAGAATCAGGTCCGGGAATCTCGTGAAGCTTCCAAATCTTCCGTCCGGCGTTTCCGCCCCGTCCGCCTGATTTTTCTTCTCCTCTTCCAGTTCCTCCATGCCATGGGTGAACCGGCGTGTCAGAACCTCCTCCATGGACGCGTAATCGTTCGGTCCCTGGACCGTCTTTATCTTAAATTTACGGTAATCGTTCCGCTTCGGACGTCCGTCCTCGAAGACCACCATGGAGCCGACGGACTCGAAACCGCTGATATTGGAGATATCGTAGGCCTCCATCCGGCGGACTTTTTCCAGCCCGAGCCACTCGCCCACCTGGTTCATGGCACCGATGGTCCGAAGTTCCTCTCTCTTGATCTTATCCTTATCCTGGTCAAGCACAAGCTTCGCGTTTTTCTCCGCCAGCTCCACCAGACGCTCTTTCTGACCTTTTTTCGGGATCAGGAACTTTACCGCCTGACCGCGGCGCTTCGTGAGCCATTCCGCGATGAGATCCATCTCCGGGAACTTTTCCTGCACCCATATCTCCCGCGGAATAAACGGGGTTCCGGCATAAAACTGCTTTACGAAGCTTCCGATGATCTGGTAGTTGTTGTCCGCCGTCGACGCGGAGACACGGAAATGTTCCCGACCGATCATCTTTCCGTCCCGGACAAAGAATACCTGGACCACCGCGTCCGCGTCGTCCCTCGCCATGGCGATCACGTCCCGGTCTTCCATGCTCTGGCTCGTGATCTTCTGCTTCTGGGCCACCTGTTTTACGCTGTTTAACAGTTCCCGGTACTCGATGGCCTGCTCGTACTCCATCGCGTCGGAGGCCGCCATCATCTTCTCCTCCAGCATCGTCAGCACCGGCATGTACTTTCCGTCCAGGAATTCGATGACCTCAGAGACGTACTTTTTGTATTCCGCCTCGGAAATATAGCCCTGGCACGGCGCTGAGCACTGTTTAATATGGTAGTTCAGGCACGGGCGGTCCTTTCCGATGTCCTTCGGAAGACTCCTGCTGCATGTTCGGATCTTCCAGAGCTTGTGGATCAGGTCGATGGTATCCTTCACCGCCCCGGCGCTGGTGTATGGTCCGAAATACCGGCATTTGTCCTTTTTCATAGTTCTGGAAAACAGGACTCTCGGGAATGGCTCGTCCGTTGTGACTTTGATGTAGGGATAGGTCTTGTCGTCCTTCAGCATCGTGTTGTACCGCGGGCGGTGTTCCTTGATGAGGTTGCACTCTAAAACCAGGGCCTCAAGCTCGGAGTCCGTGATGATGTACTCGAATCTTGCGATCCTGGACACCATTTTTTCGATCTTCGCCGTCTTATTCCGGCCACTCTGGAAATACTGGCGCACGCGGTTCTTTAAGCTTATGGCTTTTCCTACATATATGATCTCGTCATGCTTGTCATGCATGAGATAAACTCCCGGCGAGGCTGGGAGTTTTTTTAATTCTTCTTCTATATTGAAAGGAGTGTCATTCTCTGTCAACGCAATCTCTCCCCGTCAAACTTTCTGATCATCGCCAGGTGGCGCTTGATAAACATGATCTGGGATACAACGTCATCGCAGCCCACCGGCGGGTGGATGTCCAGGACCATGCAGATGTCGTCCAGTTCCTTCTGGGTCGCATGGGCCGAGAGCTTTGTCAGGCATTCTAACATCAGGTCGTAGTTTTTTTCGTCCATGGCATCTAAGAAGTCTAAGAGGTCCTGGTTGACTAGCTGGTCTTCCTCTGGAGCCTGATCTGCGGTACTTTCATGACCGATACCTGGCTGCTGTACGAGTGCCGACTCAGCATCGAACATGTTTCCGCTGTGGATGTTTTTCCCTGAATCCGTGCTCGGAGAGGCATTTTCTCTCTTAATTGCCTTTTCAGGATTCTGGCCCGGTCCCTGTTCCGTGTTTTTCCCATCCTGGGCGCTCTGCGGCTTCACAAGCCGTACTCTTTCAAACCGGTATTTCTGCGCTGCGTCCGGGTATTTCTCCCGATCAACTTCCTCTAAAAACATGTCAAGCGGGCGAACCCAAATCTTGAAGTCCCCGTAGAGCGCCTGATAGACTACCATTTTCTCGCTGGTTTCCGAGTGAGTCGCAACCACAACAATTTGATATAACTTATTTTTAAAGTGCCGGTAGAATTCTCCCGGCACTGGTGTTTTACGAATCTGATTCATTTTATTCTCCATTCTGCCGGACCCTAAGCTTTTTCTGCTGCCGCGGGTCCAGGCACAAGGTTTCGTTCTCTGTTATCTTTCTATTTTTATTGCTGGAAAAACTTCGTTTTCTGCTTTACTGCTGCACAGTTTCAGTTTCTACTTCAGCAGGCGCTTCCCCGCCTTCCGCGTTAATCTCGCCTTCGCCGGAAACTTCCGCTGCTGCCGCGCTGCTTCCATCCCCGGAAAGTCCGCCTAAATGGTACTTATTCGCCGCGCTCCACAGCATCCATTCCTCATATCCGGCATCCTGGACGGCGCGGACTTCCTCCGCGACCTCAGCATCACCGTAGGTGATATAGTTTCCCTCTCCGAGATATGTGGCCGTAAAGTCCTGAAGCCACGGGCGCACCGTAGCCTGACGGCTCTCATGATTATCCGCTCTCGATGCGTCGAGAAGAACTTTTCCGGACTTCTGAAGCGCCCCAAAAATCGTCTTATACGGCTCCGTATCCGGATGTTCCAGCCCGAAGTTTCCGGAACTGTAGTGGGATGGATAGATCATCGGGCAGATATAATCCAGGATCTTCGCCATCTCCGTATAATTCTGTCCGACGGAAGTGGAATCCACGCCGCTTCCGATGACCGTTCCGAACACATCCGCTGACACGAAAAGTCCCTGGGACGCAAGATTTTCATATAAATAGTTCGTGCACTCCAGGATCGTATCCGTCTTGGAGCGCCCCCGGATCACCGCGTCGTCATAGACGACCTGACCCGCCGACGCCTCGTTTGGAAAACGCAGATAATCGAACTGAACCTCATCGAAGCCGAGGTTCTTCGCCTCTGTTCCGACCTCCAGAAGGTAATCCCAGACCTCCTTGCGGTACGGATCCACCCAAGCCATTCCCTGGCGGTCATGGTAGAAGCTTCCGTCCGGCAGTTTCAGACTCCACTCCGGCTTTTTCTCCGCAAGGTAGGAATCCCTGAATGCCGCGACCCTCGCGATCACATAGATGTCCTTCTCCTTGAGGCTCTCAATGAGGCCTTTCATGTCACGCACATACGGGATGCTGGCGCCGATCTCGTTCACCGCTGCCGCGTCCACCGGACATGTGATCCGTCCCTGGTCCTCCTTGAAGTCGATGACCACCGCGTTGATCCCCGCAGCCAGGGCACCGTCAAGAACGCCGTTCAAAACTTCCTCGTTTCCGGCCACCGGTCCCGTAATATAGATTCCGCGGACCTTCTTCGCCTCACGTCCCGGGAGCGCCGGATTCGAGGAATCCACGATCCGCACGGAGATCGTCTTATTCTTATCTTCCCCGGCATCCTCGATCACAAGGACACCGCTTGTCTCCTGGGTGCTCTCCGCCTCGGCTGTCGTCTCTGCCGTCTCTGTCTCCTCCGATGCCGGTCTGCTGCATGCGGATAACAGGAGCAGTCCAGCCATGGAGAACGCAAATAGCATTTTTTTCATGTTCGCTCTTCCCATCTTTCACTCATAGATATCCATATCATAGCATAAGTATATGGATTTGGGAAAGAAAAATTAAAAAAACTACTGTTCAAAATGAGGTTTTTGGTGGATAATAGATAAACGGGTACGAACGGCCTAAAAAAGCCGCAGGTACGAAAAAACTTTTCGGAAATGGTCCGGGCGTCCACCCCACAGCTGGTTTCAGCCGGACGTCTTTCTGGAAACTTCCAGCCTATGTTTTCTTACAGTCACCGCCGCAGGTGCGCAGACCTGCTGGGCAGTTGCCATGACCGAACCATTTTCGTTTAATATGATTATTAAGAGGAGAACAAACAAATGATCAAGCAGGGTTTCGACAACGACAAATACCTCGCCATGCAGTCTGACCATATCCGCGAGAGAATCAGCAAATTCGGCGATAAATTATATCTGGAATTTGGCGGCAAGCTTTACGATGATTACCATGCGTCCCGCGTGCTTCCGGGCTTTGAGCCGGACAGCAAGCTCCGCATGCTCATGCAGCTGGCTGATCAGGCGGAGATCGTCATCGCCATCAACGCGGCTGATATCACAAAGAACAAAGTGCGCTACGATCTGGGCATTACATACGACCTGGATGTGCTGCGCCTGATCCGTGTATTCACTGACCGTGGACTCTATGTCAGCAGCGTCGTAATTACCCGCTACGTTGACACACCGGCGATCCAGCAGTTCAAGCATAAGCTGGAGAAGCTCGGTCTCAAGGTCTACCGCCACTACGAAATCGACGGCTACCCGAGCAATATTCCGCTTATCGTCAGCGATGAAGGTTACGGAAAGAACGATTATGTTGAAACGACCCGTCCGCTGGTTGTCGTTACCGCGCCGGGACCGGGAAGCGGAAAGATGGCTACCTGCCTTTCCCAGCTGTACCATGAAAATAAGCGCGGCGTAAAGGCCGGATATGCGAAGTTCGAGACATTCCCGATCTGGAACCTGCCGTTAAAGCATCCGGTAAACCTTGCCTACGAGGCAGCTACCGCTGACTTAAACGACGTGAACATGATCGACCCGTTCCATCTCGAGGCTTACGGAAAGACCACCGTCAACTACAACCGTGATGTTGAGATCTATCCGGTATTAAGCGCGATCTTCGAGGGAATCTTCGGCGAGTGCCCGTACAAGTCCCCGACCGATATGGGCGTCAACATGGCCGGTCTCTGCATCTTTGATGACGAGGCATGCCGCGAAGCTTCCTGTCAGGAGATCATCCGCCGCTACTACCAGGCGCTTGAGAAAGTCGTAAAGGACGATTCCTGCCAGAACGAGGCATATAAGATCGAGCTCATCATGAAACAGGCAAAGATCTCCCCGAAT
>CAVIYT010000110.1:0-3067 GCA_963646925.1 Paludibacteraceae bacterium | reverse complement strand
CCATGGAGGCGATGTGGCCGCCGGAGATATCGAAACTGTCGCAGGAACTTCCTGCTGTCAGCGGATCGGAGACAATACCGTCCCTGGAGATCTTATAGAGATAGGAGAAGTCACCTACCGTGGAGATATAGTAAAACTCTCCGTCAACCGCCTTAAACGCCTGTCCCGCGCCGAATCTCGAATCGGAACCGACAGAGGAGCTTCCGATGGAAGATTCATAGGGACGGATCAGCTTCATGGAACCGTCTGCCAGATCCAGGTGGTAGAAGTCGCAGTACTTCGTCGTATCCTTGTAAGAAGCATCCGTTGCGGCAACGATTGCCGTCTTCTCATCCAGGAGAGCTGCAGCGCCGGTGCGCATGGAATCCGGCTCGATCAGTGTTTTCGACTCACCGGTCGAGAGGTTATAGAGATAAACGCCCGGACGGATGCCCATGACGCCCTGTTTCCACGGGTATGCCTTGTAGAGCAGAAGATCGCCGAGGACAGAACTCTGGGAGCAGTCGGTCCACTCGTCCGCAACATAGGTGAGTTCATCGGATTCCATATCATAGACCGCGTACCGGTTTCTCTTCGCATTCGTGTAGCCCTGTCCATTTCCCCAGAACGGAAGTTCGTCGAAGACCTCATAGGATTTCTTTCTTGTATCCTTATAATTATCATGGCGGATCGTCAGGATATAGCGCCCGTCAGGGAGAAGCCGGATCCCTGTGACAGAAGCCGGAACGGACGCGCAGCACTGGGCCTCGCCGCCGGAGGGAGAAATTTCATAAAAGAAAGAAGTGCCGTTTTCCTTTTCCTTTTTAAAGGAAGCAGTCCGGGCTGCGGTAAAGATCAGCGTGTTCTCCGCTGTCCAGGACCAGACCTTCGCGTCGCCGCCGCAGGTGACACGGGAGACAGCTTTTTTCTCCAGATCATACAGGTACAGGTCTGCAAGGTATCCGTTGGATTCCCGGTCCGGTACGGAGACCGTGAAGGCAATTTTTGTTCCATCGGGTGAAAACTGTGGGTTGCTTAAAAATTGGAACTTTAGAAATGTGTCGATCTCAATCTTCTTCATTGTGATGCCCTCCATGCATGTATTTTCTGCAAATATACCTGAAATCAAGATAAAATTCTATAATCAGGCAGACCGCTTTTGAAATGAGTATAAATACACAGGACGGAATGTGTCAAGTAAAAGGTGGATCGGAACCATAAAAAATGCGGTGGAAAAAGCGCTTGCCATATCAGAAAAATGATGTTAAAATATTTTAGACTATGTATAATGCGCACGAAAAGGTCCCTGGGACCGGTGCACGAGAGATAAAAAAGAGCGAGATGCGAAGAGAAAGGAAGCAAAACCGATGTCAGGACATAATAAGTTTTCCAACATCAAACATAAGAAAGAGAAAAACGACGCAGCAAAGGGTAAGATTTTTACCGTAATCGGAAGGGAGATCGCTGTCGCAGTTAAAGAGGGCGGCGCTGATCCGGCTAACAACAGCAAACTGCGTGATGTAATCGCAAAAGCGAAAGCAAACAACATGCCGAACGATACCATCGACCGCGGTATCAAGAAAGCAGCTGGTGACTTAAACTCCGTAAACTACGAGAATTTAACATACGAGGGATACGGCCCGAGCGGTGTCGCAATCATCGTTGACACACTTACAGACAACAAGAACCGTACCGCGGCAAACGTAAGAAGCGCCTTCACAAAGGGAGGCGGAAACGTAGGAGCGCAGGGAAGCGTTTCCTTCATGTTCGACCGCAAGGGTCAGATCGTGATCGATAAAGAAGAGTGCGAGATGGACGCTGACGAACTCATGATGGCTGCGCTCGACGCAGGCGCTGAGGACTTCTCCGAGGAGGAGGACAGCTACGAGGTTATCACAGATCCGGACAACTTCAGTGCAGTCCGCGAGGCTCTCGAGAAAGCCGGAATCCCGATGGTAGAGGCTGACGTTACTATGATCCCGCAGAACTGGGTAGAGCTTACCGATGAGGAAGCGATCAAGAAGATGCAGAGAATCCTTGATCTCCTGGATGAGGATGATGACGTACAGGCTGTTTACCACAACTGGGATGAATAATAAATCGTAATTGTGTATGTTGTGATCCCCTTTCACCAGAGTTTTCACTGATGAGAGGGGATTTCTGTATATATGCCGGTAACCACAAAGGGGACTGGGCAGTTGCACAAAATACTAAATTTGCGGGAGCCGCGGAAAAATGTGGAACCCGCCGGAGACTGGAGGGAGGAATCTCTTATGACAGAGATGAAGAAAAGTATGAAAAAGACAGCGGCGTTTTCCGCAGTGCTGACCCTGATGTTCGCGATGACGGCGTTCGGGGCGGACGGAGCGGAAGAGTATGTACCGGCAGTCTACGCAACGTTCTGGGCGCTCGTTCCGCCGATCGTTGCGATCGGGCTGGCACTTATCACAAAAGAAGTGTACAGTTCCCTGTTCGTCGGTGTGCTGATGGGCGGAATTCTGTATTCCGGGTTCAGTTTTGAGGGAACTGTCACCCATATTTTTGAGGACGGAATGATCAGTGTCCTCTCGGACAGCTACAATGTGGGAATCCTGATCTTCCTTGTTATTCTGGGAGCGATGGTCTGCCTTATGAACCGTGCGGGCGGATCCGCGGCCTTCGGCCAGTTTGCGGCGAACCGGATCAAGGGCCGTGTTGGCGCAGAGTTAGCGACGATCCTGCTGGGCTGTCTGATCTTTATCGATGACTATTTTAACTGCCTGACCGTGGGAAGCGTTATGCGCCCGGTGACGGATAAGTTTAAGGTTTCCAGGGCAAAGCTCGCGTACCTGATCGATGCCACGGCGGCTCCGGTCTGCATTATCGCGCCGATCTCTTCCTGGGCGGCAGCGGTTACCGGATTCGTTGAGGGCGAGGACGGATTTTCTATCTTCGTGCGGGCGATCCCGTACAACTTTTACGCGATCCTGACCATCGTGATGATGATCGGAATGGTGCTTTTAAGAACAGAGTTCGGATCTATGAAGTTCCATGAAAAGAACGCGCTGAAGGGCGACCTCTATACAACACCGGGACGTCCGTATGATAC